>CAZDSN010000728.1:0-2463 GCA_964507675.1 uncultured Ardenticatenaceae bacterium
TTGTGGCTGTATCTCCCGCGTAGGTGGAGATATACATGCAAAAAACGCCGGCCTCCCGGGAAAGCTGTTCGATGTGGTTCAAGAGCCTTGTCCCGTGACCCGCCTGACGATAGTCTCGGACGACCCCCAGATCAACCAACTCGCTGTGACCAGCGTCGTAGGGGTGGTCGTCAATAATCACGCCAGCCAGACCAACCGGTATCTGCTCATCAAAAAGTCCGTAGAATTGAGCGCCACTCCCCCATCGTCTCCTGATTTTGCGCTGCAGCCAGCCAACCAACTGCGAATCAGACAGGTCAAATGAGCTACCGCCCTCAATTTCAGCCATTAGCTCAAAAAAGAATTGTTCAATATCTGGTGGGGTCAATTCTCGAAAATTCATTTCCCTTTTGGGTTATTGGTTCATGTTTGAGTTTTTTTATGTCAGAGGATAATGACGATGCTGATGACGAAAATGACGAGCCAGATGCCGGCAATCACCAGTGGTAGTTTGCCTTCAAGCACGGTAGAAGAACCTCTGGCAGCGTTCTTAATGGTAAACCCGGCGGCGATGTTCTCAAATTGAACGGGTTCAAATTGGCTCAGGGCACGCCATTGATTGGTAAATGTGGACATGGGAGGCAGCATCTTTTCGATGGAGCGCAGTTGGTAGCGACGGAAACGGATATATTCGGCGTTTCTGGCTTGCACCTGATACCAGAGCAGACAGATGGGCAAGCCAAAGACAGAAATGGGAATGGCAATGACGGCAGCCTCGACGAAGGACTCGGACAGCGTAATGAGTCCACCCAGGGCCAGAATGAGTAACGAGTTGATGCTCAAGAAGGTGGTGGAACGCTGCTGGCGCAAGTTGTCGTCGTGCTGCCAGAGCGCCAGGTTGGCCTGGTATTCGCTGAGTAGGGCTTGAAACTGCTGGTCGTCCATTCACTTTTCCCTATTGGGCGTATGCAATACGCCCCTACCAGGGTCTAATCCTCGTCCAGGAGGAAGTAGTTCTTAAGGGGTTCATGGTAGCCCACGGGTTCGTACTCTCCGGTGGCCGCGTCTACCTGGTAGTTTCCCTGATAGTTGCCCTGGGTGACACGGTGGAGCATCTCGATGAGGCGGTCTATGTCGGCTTCGTTGTTGTAGCAGCCAAAGCTCATGCGCACCATGCCGGGCATGTTGGCTTTGTTGCCGGCAAGCAGTTGGTCGCGCCAGATGCCGGCCTCGGCTTCGTCAAGCTGCAGCAGGTGCACCACATAGGGGTGGGCGCAGAAGCAGCCGCTGCGCACGCCAATGCCGCCTTCGTAGCCCAGGATAGCGGCGAGTTTGAAGTGGGAGATGCCGGGCAGGTTGAAGGGAATGACGCCCACCTTTTCCTGGGCGCGGGCCGGGTCTGTTTCGCCGTAAATGCGAATACCCGGAATTTCATGCAGGCGGCGCAGGGCATAGGCTACCAGCTCTGTTTCGTGGGCAGCGACCTGTTCCATGCCCACCTCCATCAACTGCTGCACCGCTGCAGCCATAGCCACAGCGCCTACTACGTTGGGACTGCCGGCTTCATCTCGATCGGGCAAGCCAGCCCAATAGACTTCCTCCAGGGTGACCACGTCTACCGTGCCACCGCCGCAGTACTCGGGGCCGCTTTCCAGGAAAACGGATTTGGGGCCAATCAAAGCGCCCGTGCCGAAAGGGGCGTACATTTTGTGCGCGGACAGCACCACAAAGTCCAGATGTTCCGGATCGTCAATGGGTTTCATGTCTATGGGGCGATGGGGGGCCAACTGCGCCACGTCCGCCAGGATGCGCGCCCCAACGGCGTGGGCTTTGCGCGCCAGGCGGTGGATGGGTTGGATAAAGCCGGTCACATTGGACGCGCCCGTGACTGTCACCAGGGCAATGCGGTTGCCGTAGCGGGCTAACTGCCGGTCGAAATCAGCCTCATCCAGCCGCCCTTCCGGCGTGGTTTTGACGTGCACCACGTTGGCCCGGCAGCGCCAGGGCAGATCGTTGGAGTGGTGTTCCATGGCTGTGGTGAGCACAATGGCGTCAGGCGGTAAATTGAGGCGGTAGGATAGCTTATTAATCGCTTCGGTGGCGTTTTTGCCAAAGATGACGGTGTGCACCTGGGGGTCAGCGCCCACAAAGCGGGCCACAATTTCGTGCGCCTGGTCATATGCAGCCGTACTCAAGCGAGATTTGAAGCCCGTGCCGCGGTGGACGCTGGAGTAGTACGGCATGAATTGGTGCAGCGTGTCCATCACCCGCTTGAAGGGAGGCGTGCTGGCGGCGTTGTCTAGATTGACGTAAGTTGTGGTACGACCGTCAAGCAGCGGCGTAGGGGTTTCCAGACCGACAATTTCTTGCCGCAGGGATAGGGCGTGGGAGGTAAGCATGAGGTTTTCTCCAAGGGTTCGTTGTCAGGGGAAACGAAATAGTTAATGGGTGAATTTGTGAATTGTTGAATGGTTATTGATCAGG
>CAZDSN010000729.1:0-2457 GCA_964507675.1 uncultured Ardenticatenaceae bacterium
GAACCAATCTTGCTGAGTTATAGACACGCAAACCCTATGTCCCCTTCCCCCTCTAAAGAAACCCTGCTATTCCGCTTGAGCCGCCTGACCGTAGCCATGCCCTTGCTGCTGGCTGTGCGTAACATGGCCACGCGCTGGGTGCGCACCGTGCTGACCATGTTGGGTATTGTCGTGGGTGTGGCGGCTATGGTGGCCGTCAACGTGACCAATGGCAGCACCCTCAACTCTATCAACCGTTTTTTTGATGAAGCGGCCGGGCAGAGCGATTTGTTGGTAGAGTCAGAGACCTCTGGCGGCTTTGACGAGGCGCTGGCCGAATTGGTGCAGCGCACGCCGGGGGTGGCGGCGATGGCCCCGGCTTATATTGGCGCGACGATTCCGGCGGCAGAAGCCCAGGATTGGCAGGTGCAGTTTGGCGGCGGCGGCCAGATTGTGCCCGGCAGCCAGTTCTGGCTGATGGGGATTGATCCCCAACTCGACCCGCAAGTGCACGAGTACAAGCTGGTGGCCGGCGAACTGCTGCCGCCAGGAGAAACCGGTTACCAGATGGTGCTGGTGGAGAGCTACGCGGCGGACAAAGGGATTGAGGTGGGGGAGGATTTTGAACTGCTTATTCCGGGCGGCGTCGCCCGGCTGCGGGTGGTGGGATTGATCGCCAAAGAAGGGATTGGGGTGACCAACGAAGGAGTGATTGGCTTTGCGCCGCTGCCGGCAGCGCAAGAACTATTTGCAGCGACCGGCACACTCAGCCAGATTGAAATTGTCGCCGCGACAGAAATTGCCGGCAGCAGCGACGACCTGGAAGCCCTGCGCCAGACCCTGGCCGACCGCCTGGGGCCAGAAGTGCAGGTGAAATACCCGGCTTCGCGGGGGCAGTTGGTGGCCAACAGTCTGCAAAACTACCGGCTGGGACTGGGCTTCTTTAGCGTTGTCAGCCTGTTTGTGGGCAGCTTCCTGATTTACAATGCCTTTGCCATGACCATTGTGGAGCGCACGCGCGAGATGGGCATGATGCGGGCTATCGGCACAACCCAATGGCAGATCAGGGGGCTGGTCATGTCCGAAGCAGTCATTGTGGGCGTTATTGGCTCCTTGCTGGGCGTGGGGGCGGGGCTGCTATTGGCGCGAGGACTGATCGTTTTTATGGCTGCCTTTACACGGCAGGCGATTGAAATTGTGGCCGCGCAGCCAGGAGATTTGCTGCAAGCAGTGGTGGTAGGCGTTTTGGTAACGTTGGCGGCGGCGTTTGTGCCCGCATTTCAAGCCGCCCGCATCTCTCCCTTGCAAGCCCTGCGCGTGCAAGGCAACGTAAACGAAGCCCGCTGGCTGCAAATGGGCCTGAAATTTGGGCCGCTGACCGTCATCGCCTCATTACTTATCCTGTACCGCGTCCCCTTCCGCTCCGAAGTCGCCTATACCGTCGGCAGTAACACCATATTCTTGCTACTGCTGGGGGCCACGCTGTGCATTCCCATTGTAGCCAGCCTCCTGGAGCGCCTGTTCCGCCCCCTGATCATTTTCTTGTTTGGCAGCGAAGGCCGCCTGGGCAGCGGCAACATTAACCGCGCCAAAGGGCGCACCACCCTGACGGTGGCCGCCTTGATGGTGGGCATCAGCATGGTCGTGGGCATCAGCGGCCTGACCCAAAGCTTTAAGGCTGATTTGGGCAGTTGGGTAGAGACCGCCGTCGGCGGCGACCTGTACGTGCGCTCGCCGCTGGCCATGCGCCCCGAACTAGAGAACCGCCTGCTGGGTGTAGAAGGGGTGGCTGCTGTTACCAAAGCCGCCTACATCGCCACGCGCATTGTGCTGCCCGATGACGAAGACCTGTTTACTCTGTTTGCGGCTATTGATCCCGATACGTATCTGCAAGTGGCCGGCATCCAGATCGAAGAAGGGCCGCCGGCTGCCGACCTCATCCAGCAGTTGGCTGCCGGGGATTCCCTGTTAATCAGCGCCACGATTGCCGAACAGTATGACCTGGCGGTGGGCGACACCCTGACGCTTGATACGCGGCGCGGCCGGCAACCTTTCCACATTGCCGGCATCATCGTTGACTTCACCGGCGCTGACCTGCCTGTAGTCACCGGCTCCTGGGATGACCTGCGTCGCTATTTTGGCGTTAATACCGTGGACCGTTTCACCGTCACGCTGGCCCCCGGCGCTGCCGCCAGCGACGTGGCCGAACGCATCAAAACGCAGGCGGGCCGTGGCCTGAGCCTGTCGGTGGAAAGTCAGGCTGACTTCCAGGCCAAAGTGCTGGAAGTCAGCGAAAGCGCCTTCGCCTTGTTCGACGTTCTCAGCCTGATTGGGCTGGTGGTGGCCGGTCTGGGCGTGATTAACACCATGCTTATGAATGTATTGGAGCGCACGCGCGAACTGGGCGGACTACGCAGTCTGGGCATGACGCAGTCCCAGGTGCGGCGCATGATTCTGGCGGAAGCGGCGGCCATGGGG
>CAZDSN010000730.1:0-2457 GCA_964507675.1 uncultured Ardenticatenaceae bacterium
TGTTGGAGGGGCGCTTCCCCTTTATGCTTTGTACGCCGGAGACCTGGCAGGCTGCGCCCGTGGTGACGGGGTTGACGGTGACGCAAGTGGGAGCCGACGCGCCCTTACCTGAGGTGCGCGATGTGGTGATGGTGCAGCAGCGCGGTTTTGGCGCGGGGGATGAATCGCCTACGGACGCAGAGGCGGAGCGTTTTCGTTTGCTGCTGCGGCACAATGTGACATTTCTGGGGCGCCTGGACGGGCGGGCAGTGTGCGTGGCTTCTTTTGCCGCGCCGTATGATGGGTTGGCGGAGATTGCCGGCATTGCCACCATCCCCCCTTATCGCCGCCGCGGCCTGGCTTCGGCTTTAACCAGCCTGGTTGTGCAAGCTGCTTTTGCGCAGGGCGTGTCTGCCGCCTTTCTTAGCGCCGGAGACGAACGCGCCGGCCGCATTTATCAAAGGCTGGGCTTCCAGCCCTTTGCATACCTGCTTGCTTACCACCAGCCAGCGCTAACCGCCAATACCGCGTAAGGACAGCAAGCACATGCCGGCAAATCACGTTATTCGTATCCCCTCTTTTTTACCTGTTGGTATGTCTGGCGCGCTTGCTGGCTTTGCATTAACCAGGTAAGCAGGCCAGCTTCATCTTCATTTTGTAGTAGTTGGTACAGTTGCGCCAGCCCATCACGAAACTGTTGCAGCTTTTCCAGTACGGCGTCGCGGTTGGTGAGCAGAATATCTAACATCATGGTGGGGTCTGTGCCGGCAAGCCGCGTCGTATCGCGCAATCCTGCGCCGCTAACGGGCCAGATGTGAGCTTCGGCGGCGGCAGCGGCGGCGGTTTGCTGCATCAGCGTCGCGGCTGCCAGATAGGGCAAATGGCTGGTAATGGCCACAACCTGATCGTGTACATCTGCCGCCATGAACAGCGCCTGCGCCCCAACCCAGTTTACCACCTGCGCGGCGACAGCGTTTACAGCCGGCGTGGTGCGGGCGGTGGGGCAGAGGACAAAGGTTTGTCCCTGAAAAAGGTCAGGTATAGCCGCCGCAAAGCCCGCCGTTTCCTTGCCACACATGGGGTGTCCCCCTATGGCGGCAAAAGCGGGCGGCAGATTGTCCATAGCCGCGCAAATGGCTCCTTTTGTGCTGCCCAGGTCTAAGACTTGACAACCTGCGGGGCGCGCCTGTGGCAGTTCCGCCACCAGGCGCAAAATGGCGCGCACCGGGGTTGCCAGGATCACCAGGTCTGCCGTTTGCACCCCGGCTGCGAAGTCCTTCCCCCCCACATCAATCACGCCCGCCGCCAAAGCCGCCGCCACCGCCTGCCCATCCAGATCCACCCCGACCAGCCTGGACACATGCGCCCGCAGCGCCCCCGCCAGCGACCCACCCATCAGCCCCAGCCCCACGATACAAATTTCTAACGCGTTATTATTATCCACGCCCGGCCTCTTGTCTTCCATTTTGAGAACTGGACAGCGACGTTTTCTTCATTTTCAATGTAAGCCATTGTGCCAAATAGCCCTACCGCCCAGAGAGAATCAAGAAATTCGCCAGACTTCAGCAAGAAAATTGCATCTGATCTGTAGAGGATCAGAACGAGGGTACACTAGAATTTGCCATGCTGCATGCTGAATGGAGTGAAGCATTCCAACGGTGTCTATGCTATAATTAAACTGAGAGGTGTTTGCTTATGACAATACAGACCAATGAGCCAATCCCAACAATGATCTTACAGCGTATTGACGCCATTATTGCTGAATTGCAGGTTTTACGGCAGCAAGTGTTAACCATTCAGCCTGCTGTAATGCCTCCGACGAATCTGGTTGATACATTGGCGGGTTCGTTGGGTCAGGGGACATGGGATGAATACGACTCTCAACTCGATTGGAAGCGATTTGACGTATGATCCAACCGGTTTCGGTTTTTAATGGACAGGCTATTTACCTGGATACCATGATCCCTTACGCTTTGTTGCGTAACATTGAAGCTGACGCTGCCAAGAAATTGTTTTATCGTTTGCAAGCGGGCGAGATTCAGGCGTTCACTTCAGTCTTGACCTTTGATGAATTGGCCTATCGTCTTCTGCTGGCTATCATTCGTGACAATCACGCCGGCAATCCCCTTGACCATTTGCGTCAGGATGAAGCAAGGTTGATGGTGGTTTATTCCTCGCGTATCGCTGTTGAGATTCAACGGCTGCAAACTTTCCCCAATCTCACGCTTCTAGATGTTACTATAGGCGACATTACTCAGATGAGCCAATTTATGCAGCAGCACTGGCTTCGGCCGCGTGATGCTTTGCATCTGGCTGCCATGCACAAATGTGATTGTTTTAATCTGGTGAGCCAGGATACTGATTTTGATCGCATTCCTTATCTTCGCCGCTTTACGTTATAGCTATACAGGTAGAAGTAATAAACGCAAGCCACTCATCAACCCTCGTTCTACAATTAAAGCCCTGACAGCATCCCTC
>CAZDSN010000731.1:0-2455 GCA_964507675.1 uncultured Ardenticatenaceae bacterium
TAAAGGTGCGTACAATGGGTCCAGTTACTTCTGTCCACGGATCTAAGGCGATGGTTACCAGATAAGGGATTGTCGGACGAATCTCATTATCCAGCGCGCTCCACACCTCCGCCGGATTGGTTAACCGGTCAGACACTGCCAACTGGGCGGCCACATCAAAAGGTTGATTTTGCATACTTCCCACCAACCGGTCTTTGGTCAAGATGGGATGGCGAAACAACGCCAACATCGCGCGAGTCAGCAGGCGGTGCTCATCCTCTGGCTCCGCCGCCCAGATGGTCAACATATAATAACAATCCACCCGAAACGGCGTGCGCTTGCGGCTGGCAGGCGCGCCGCGCCCATTTTTAACCGCCTCCCACTGGTGCTGGCGCAGCGTCGTGTTTTCGCGCACGTCATAGAGGAACAGGTTGATGGTCGGTTTGGTCAGCCGGGCGCTCCACTCCCGTTTCGGCTGATCAAACTTAATGTCAATCTCCCCATTCCTGACAGGCAGTTCGGCAATAAGAAGCTGGCGCAGCGTTTCGTCCAGGTCAGCAATCATGGCGAATCGTTAGAGCATTTCCTCTTCTTCTTCCAACTCCTGCATTTGCAGCAGTTCCTCTTCTTCTTGCATTTGTAACTGCATTTGCGTCCCCTCCAGTGCCGCGTCGTCCGGCTGGTTCATCACCTGATCCGCCACGCTGTTCGCCTCAACCTCGTACTGATCTTGGGGATCATTCACGCTCATCTTGCCTTGCACGCCAGTAGCGCTGCCCCCCTGCTGCACCACATGGGTCAATTCGTGCGCCAGCAAATGCTGCCCATCATGGGTGTGCGGACTGTAAGCGCCATCTCGAAAGAAAATGTCGCTGCCCACGGTAAAGGCTTTGGCCCCCAACTGGCGCGAAAGCTGGTCAGCGTCTGTGCCTGTGTGCACATTCACGCCGCCAAAATCCGTGCCCATGGCTGCCCCCGCTTTGTTAGACATCTGCGTATCCAGGGCGCTGCCCTGCCCCAGGCGGCTGGTGATGGCTGAGGCGGTCTGGTCGTCTAATTCCGTAGGGCCGCTGCCGCTGCGTTGCGCCAACATGCGCTGCACGGCGGCATTGCCGACTGTTTGATGCAGACGGTTGAGGGTGTCGGGCGTCAATGGGCCGGCAAGCTGTTCACGGGTGGGCGGGGAAACAGGCTCGTGTTGGAGCGGCTCTTCTTGTTTGGGCCTGGAACGCGAACGGCCTTTTTCCTCTAGCGCATATTCGGTAGCCATGACATCTCCTGCAAAATTATGAGGTATGAGGCATGAAATTCATTCCTCAACAATGCCGTTGACAAGATTGTGGTTAGTGACGCCAGGATCAGGCAGCGCGTCGCGGTAGTTGTGGGACTGTTGACCTAATGTACACCATTATGCAGGGGCAGGCAATACAGGCTGTTAACCTATGCGCCTTTACCCGGTAAACAATGTTTCATTGATCAGGCGGCCCATCTTTTGGTATTCGCGACGGGCAGCGTGCAGTAAATGCCTCATGGCGACAGGCCCCCCTTCTTCAGCAGCTAGAAAAGCCGCCGCCAACAGAATATTGCGGATGTTGCCGCCAGCCAGGCGAAACCGTTCAGCCAGCAGACTAAAATTCACGTCGGCAGCCAGGGGCAGGCCGGCTGGCGTATTGACGCGCCAGATTTGCTGGCGATCCGCCACCTCTGGGAAAGGAAACTCTATAATAAAGTGCAAACGACGGGTGAAGGCGTCATCCAGGTTAGCTCGTAAATTGGTGGCCAGAATGACAATGCCGGCAAACGCCTCCATCCGCTGCAATAAATAGCTAATTTCAATATTGGCATACCGGTCATGGCTGTCTTTGACCTCTGACCGCTTGCCAAAGAGCGCGTCTGCTTCATCGAAAAATAAGACAGCGTTGCTCGTTTCCGCCTCATGGAAGATACGGCTTAAATTCTTTTCCGTCTCCCCAATATATTTACTGACGACCGTGGACAGGTTAATTTTGTACAGGTCCAGACCCAGTTCATGGGCAATAATATCGGCAGCCATGGTTTTACCTGTGCCTGAATCGCCCGCAAACAATGCATTTAGCCCTTTGCCCAAAGCCATTTTGTCCCCAAAACGCCATTGACCATAAACGAGCGGTCGAAAACGCACCATATTGACCATTTCTTGCAGTTGGCGCAAGGTGTCCGGGGGCAAAATAATGTCCGCCCACTGATGGCGCGGCTGGATTTTAGTAGCCAGCGCGGTCAGCTTCTGGTTGGAATGGGTGCGGCTAGCCGTAAACAGGTGCTCCAAAGACAGTGGCGTCTGCTCCCAGCGAGCCAGGTCGCGGGCGGTAGCTGCCGCATCCCGTATCTGGCCGGGCGTAAATAGGAAATGGTTGGCCACTGCTGTCACATGGAGGTTAGCGCCGTCTACCGCTTCCTGCCACAGAGCGACCCGCGTGGCATAATCGGGCCGCTCAAA
>CAZDSN010000732.1:0-2451 GCA_964507675.1 uncultured Ardenticatenaceae bacterium
TGATGCCCGACATTTTGCGCAGCGCTTGCGACATCAGGCGGGCCTGCAAGCCGACGTGCGAGTCGCCCATTTCGCCTTCGATTTCGGCGCGCGGCACTAATGCCGCCACGGAGTCAATGACGACCACATCCATTGTGCCAGAGCGGATCAGCGCTTCGGCAATTTCCAGGGCCTGTTCGCCGGTGTCTGGTTGGGAGACGTAGAGATTGTTGACATCTACGCCGCATTTGGCGGCATAGTTGGGATCGAGGGCATGTTCCATGTCTACGAAGGCGCACACGCCGCCGAGTTTTTGCGCTTCGGCGATGACGTGCTGGCAGAGCGTGGTCTTGCCCGAAGATTCTGGGCCGTAAACTTCAATGACCCGGCCGCGGGGCAGCCCGCCTACGCCCAGGGCAATGTCCAGGGAAAGTGAGCCGGTGGGAATGGATTCCACGTTCATGTGTTGGGCTTCGCCCAGACGCATGATAATGCCTTCGCCGAAGCGTTTGGTCAGGGATTCAAGGGTGCGCTGCAGGGTGTCTTCACGACCGGTTGCTTTAGCCATGAGGGTGATCTCCTTGTAATTTGGAAGAGGAAACAAAAATTGTTCCTATTGGGATGTGAACATATGTGCTAATTTTAGCACAGACGCCAGGCACGTCAAGACCAAAATTGGTTTTCTGAACAATTGTTCAAGACTTCGCGTTTGGCTCGTTGGCTCTCATAGCGTATCAAAAACAGGGGAGGACCCCCATCCCCCAACCTCCTTCCCCCTGAAGGGGGAAGGAGGCTTTTCGGCGGCGTGGGAGCCTGCGGCGGGTGTATGTCAGACGCGGCTGCGGGTTAGCCGCCATAGGGCCGGCAGTTCCTGGCCGCCTGTCAATAAATTGATGGCGGCGTAGGTGATCATGCCGGCGCTTCCTCCGGCCACCAGGAAGAGCCATGGCGAGGTCACCAGCCGTTCTATCACCAGAATTACCACAGCCATGCCGCCGGTGGCCAGCAGTGCGCGCCCGCCGCTGATGAGCAGTTCTCGTTCGTACAAACTACCTAACTGCCGCCGGTTGAGCAGATAGAGGGTTAAGGATTGCAGAGTGAAAGCAATGGTGCTGGCCAGCGCCAGGCCCGCTACGCCCAACGGCCCCACCAATATCTGAAACAGGACAATACTGACAACCAGCCAACCCAGGGCAACAAACATAGGAATATAGGTGTTGTGCCGGGCGTAGAAAAGGCGGGCCAGAATTTCCAGGCTGGCTTCGCTGACGACGCGCACACTGAAGTAGACCAGGATGCTGTACACCAGCCGGGTGGAGGCGGCGTCAAATGCGCCACGCTGCAGCAGCACCGTGATGGCTGGCTCGCCTAGCAGGACGAGAGCGGCGGCAGCGGGAATGGTCAATGTCCAGATGATGCTCAGGGCGGAAATGGCGGTGCGTTTGAGGGCTTCGATGTTGCCGGCATTGAACAACTCGGCCATGGTGGGGAAGACGACGATGGCAATGGCCGTGCCCAACAAAGTTTCCGGCAACTGCTGCAAATAGTAGCCGTAGAAGTAGCCGGAGGTGCTGCCTGCCGGCAGACCGGAGGTAATACGGATTATAAACAGGTCGGCGATTTGTACGGCCCCCAGGGTGACGATACGCGGCCCCATCAGACGCACAATTTCGCGCAGGCCGGGCAAGCTAAAACCCAACACGGGAAAGTAGCGAAATTTGTAGCGCATCAGGGCGGGCAGTTGAATCAAAATGTGCAGCACGCCGCCGACAACGGTTCCCCAGGCCAGGCCGTGAATGCCCAGGCGGGGCACGAAAAAGAAGACGCCAACCAGGTAGCCAATATCCAGGGCCATAGGGGCTAATGCCGGCAAAGCAAAATGCTGGTGGGCGTTGAGCAGACTACTGAGCACGCCGCTGACGCCAAACAGCGTTGTTTGTACCAGAATGATGCGCATGAGGGAGGCGGTCAACGCTTGCTGTGCTGGCGTATAATCGGGCACCAACCAGGTGCGCACCAGGAAGGGGGCAAACAAGATGCCTAACGCCGAAATGCCCCCCAGCAGCAGCAGCACCAGCGTCAGGGTGGCATTGGCTAACCGGGCCGCGTCCCGGTCTTGTTGGCGGGTCAGGTGGGCAGAGTAGACAGGGATAAAGGCTGCGGCCAGCGCGCCGCCGGCGATCAGGGTAACGAACACCTCGGGCAGTTGGTTGGCGGCCGTAAAAGCGTCGAAGGCGGGGCTGGTGCCGAAGGCGCGCCCCACGAATTGGGTGCGAATTAGCCCGCTGAGCTTGCCGGCAGCGAAAAAGATGATAACAATAAGGCTGGAACGAAAAAGGTGGCGTGTGCGGTTCATAAGGGCGAATTGTAACACAGTAGGAAGAAGGGAGAAGGGAGAAGGAAGAGGGTAGAAGGATGGAGAGGATAATTTTATGAGATTGGGTGAAGGTCGAGTGGTTATAGAAGAGAGGC
>CAZDSN010000733.1:0-2443 GCA_964507675.1 uncultured Ardenticatenaceae bacterium
CCACGTCACCGGACGATTAAGGGGGTCAGAAAGGTATCTGTCGCCGTAAGTTGGCTGGTAGCGGATGTCGCGCACAAATTCGCGGAACTGGGCCACGGTGACGGGATATTGGGCCAACCAGTATGGTTTGTCCAGAATGTCCAGCCAGCGCCCCTGGCGGCTCTGCGGGCTGTCGGCCATCCAGAAGGTACCCGGCGGCACGTAACAAAGGCGCATGTCGTCGCCAGCCAACACGCCGGGCCGGTCGTCTCCCAACTCCGCCAGCACATCTCCGGCTTTGGCGCGGTCGCGCGGCGGCAGCGCGCCCTGCGTCAGGATGGCTTTGTGCCAGGCTTTAACCTGGGCCAGGGAGCGGCGGTACAGCTTTGTCTCCTTTGCCAGCAGGTCTGAATCATGCAGCGCCTGTCCAGCCAGGTAAACGCCCCACCACTGCGCTGCGGTCACGGACTGCCCGTCCTGGGGCGCGTCTTCGCGCTCGTAAAGCTGCTCTACCAAAGCCCATTGCAACGTCGGCGGCGCCGAGTTGCCCGCCAGCAGCGCCGCCTCACGCCAGCGCGCCGGGTGCTGGCGCGCCAGGAAAACGATGTTGGCGGGGAAATCCTCTTGAGCCAGCAGGTGCATGGCAGCCAGATATTCCTGAAAGGTGCGGTGGGGAAAGCCATAGACGCCTTCGCCGCGGTCTTCCAGCAAGCCGGCGCGGTCGCGTACATAATCGGCTATTTTCTGGTACGGGATGGCGTCCCGTTTTTCCTTGGGCGCAGCCTGGCGCAGGGCGGCGACCAGTTTTTCGTGGGGAATGTCGGCGGTACCGGCGGTCTCGCCGGGCTGGTCGTGGTGGACTTCATAAGCCAGTTGGCTCAAGGCGCGGCGCAGCGCCAGGGCGTCAATGCCCAGTTCGGCGAGGGCGTTCGTTTCCTGCGCCTGGGGCTGGCCCCGTTCATCCAGCAGCAGCTTGGGGCGCTGCCACAAATCCAGCAGCAGGTTAACGCTGGCGTCGTACAACTGCTCGCGCCGTTCGGGCAGCAAGCCGCCGCCGCGCCAGCGATGCAGCGAAACCATCAGAGCCAGCAGCAGCGGGCGCGGCGCCAGTTCTTGTAGATTGGGGTTGCGCTTGACCTGATCTTTCAACTGGGCGGCATATCTTTTAGCCTGTTCCACCCCCAGGTTGGGGTCCAGCGGCCCGGCCACGGCGTACCAGCGGTCAATGTAGCTCTCAATCTGCTCTGGGGTGAAATCCAGCAGCATGGTCTGGCTGAAGCCGGGCAACTGCCAGGCCGGGTTCTGGTAGGCGTAGGGGCGAGAGGTGACGACAATGCGCGCCTGGCTAAATTCGCGCACAAACTGCAAGATGGCTTCGCGCAGTTGTTCGCGGCGCTGCTGCGCTTCGGGCACTTCGTCCAGTCCATCCAGCAAGAGAATGCCGCCGTGCTGTTTCAGGTGTTGGGAGAGCGAGGGCAGGCAGCCGGACAGCCCGGCGTTTTTCAGGCTGGCGGCAATGAAAGCCCACAGGCTTTGTTTTTGCGGCAGCCCTTTGACGGCGTAGTCGCGTAGCACCACCAGGATGGGCAGCAGGGCGGGCAGGCGCCAGCCGCGATCTAGCAGACTCTGCAGATTGGTTTCTGGTTCTGGCAGTCCCGCGCCGCTGAGGCAAAGAGCCAGATATTTAACCAGGGTCGACTTACCCGATCCGGGCTGCCCCAGGAGCACCAGCTTCTGATTTTCGGGGCGGCTGAGCGCCGCCAGGGAGGGTTCCCGCTCGCGCTCTTGCGCCTCGCGCCGATTCAAGAACGCGCGCGGCGCGGTTTCCCGTTCCTGAGAAGGCACGTCCAGTCCGGTAAAAACGCTGTGCAGATTCAAAATGGAAGCGCCCAACTCCTGGGCTTTGGGGTCTATGCTGGTCATGTGCAGTTGGGCGCACTTTTGCCAGACGTACTGATAATAACTGCCTGGCCAGGCGGCGGGCGAGGGAGGTTCATCTCGGGCGGGCAGCGGGGGCGCGGCGGCAGGCAGATCAGCTTTCAGTTTGTCGCGTTCCAACTGAATCCGTTCTTTCTCCAGGTCGCCTTTTTGCTGCTCTTTGAACCGTTCCAGTTCCATCTCCAGCCTACGGATCTCTGCGGCATGTTGGCGTTCCTCAGCCTCCCGCTGCAGCTGCAGCTTTTCCTTGTCTATTTCATGGCGATTGTTGAGGTAAGCGTATACCAGGAAAGCGACCAGAGCGGCAGCGGGCACTGCCAGCAAGATGTCGGGCAGGTTGCCTGTGATCAAGACCAGCAGAATAGCGGCAACCAGGACCAAACCACCAGAGCTGAGAAGCGCCGGCAGTTTGGAGAAAGCCTCAGCCAGGGCGGTAAAGACGTGTTTGGGATCAGGGGAAGAAGGGTTGGGCGTGGTCATGGGGAGATTATAGCGCAGGCAGCGGCAAAACGTAAGCTGAGAAAGT
>CAZDSN010000734.1:0-2442 GCA_964507675.1 uncultured Ardenticatenaceae bacterium
GCGGAAGCTGCCGTCGGGGTCAACCGTGCCATACTGGGCCACAAAAGCATCCCAGTTTTCCGGCGTCAGGTTCATGAACTGCGCCGCCTCTTCCGGCGTCAGGTCATACCCCTCTAACGCTACTTCCGGCTCTTCAAAAAGCAGTTGGCGAAATTTCAAATCAGAAACAGCCAGGGCGATAATGGCCAGTACAGCGGCTAACGACATGGTTTCCTCCTGAAAATGGCGTTACGCACACTGGAGCAGTTTTAGAGACTGCTCCAGTGTCTCTATAAGTAACGGACAAAACGGTTTTGGGCATCAACCAGGATGATTTTGGGTTTTTCAATGGGTTTGTCGGTTAATTCATACCCCATGATGATAATTTCGTCGCCCGGATGGATCAGGTGGGCGGCGGCGCCGTTCAGGCAAATGATGCCCGAATGGGACTTGCCGGCAATCACGTATGTCTCCAGGCGGGCGCCGTTGGTGTTATCCACCACCATGACCCGCTCCCCCGGCCACAAATCTACTTTGTCCAGCAGGGCGGCGTCAATGGTGATGCTGCCAATGTATGCCAGGTTGGCTTCGGTGACGGTGGCTTTGTGGATTTTGGAACGCAA
Organism: uncultured Ardenticatenaceae bacterium; assembly: GCA_964507675.1. GTDB lineage: Bacteria > Chloroflexota > Anaerolineae > Promineifilales > Promineifilaceae > JAGVTM01. The sequence goes on from CAZDSN010000734.1 coordinate 603, forward strand.
GACCATGCGCATGGGAATCACTACCTCTTACCCTGCCATCAGGGCGAAGTCTCCGAGAAGCTACCGCTAAAAAGAAGCAGTAACCATGAACGGTTAAACGGGTTGGACGTGGGCTAATTCCTCTTCTGGGGTGGTTTTGAACTTGATCTGGGGGAATTTGCCTTGATAGTAAGACAGCTCGTGTTCGGAGTTAAACAGACCCACCAGCCGTTCGGCGGCGTCATGCGTGCGCATCAGGCCATAGCGCCAGGGCAGCTCCTCAATTTGCGCCGCCGGGCCTTCGATCCAGCGGCACAAAGAATGAGGCAGCATCTGGCGGCGGGTGGTCACGCCGTATTCTTCTTCCAGGCGCGCCTCAACCACGTCAAATTGCAGCACGCCCACCACAGCCAGGATGGGATCGCGGCGCATGGCGTCTACTTCGTACAAGATTTGCATGGCGCCTTCTGTTTGTAACTGTTCCAATCCCTTGATGAACTGTTTTTGTTTGCTGACATCCACGTTGAACAGGCGGGCAAAATGCTCGGCGGGGAAAGTGGGAATGGGATCGAAGTTGAAGGCAGGGCCAACCGTGATCGTGTCGCCAATACTGAAGGAACGGCTGCCGGGCAGTCCAATAATGTCGCCCGGATACGCCTCCTCCACTACTTCACGGTCATCGGCAAAAAACTTGTATGGCCGGGATAAGCGCAACAGCTTGTCTGTACGGGGATGATTAACCAGCATATTGCGTTCAAAATGCCCACTGCAGACGCGCACAAAGGCCACGCTGTCGCGGTGGCGTGGGTTCATATTGGCCTGTATTTTGAACACAAAGCCAGAGAATGCCGGCTGGGCAGGATCAATTGGGCCGGCATCGCTGTGGTAGACCCCTGGCGCAGGCGCGTAGCGGATAAAATCATCCAGGAACAACTGGACGCCAAAGTTGGTCAGGGCGCTGCCGAAATAGACCGGCGTTTGCTGCCCCTGCTGCACCCGCTCCAGATCGAACCCGGCCAGTTCATTCAGCAGGCCGATATTAGTCAGCAAGTCTTCCAGCCGGCTGTCGCTCAGGCCGCGGCGAATACGGGGATCGTCCAGGGTGGTGATGGTTTCGGGGGAAATGGTCTGGTTGCGGACGGTGCGATCGAACAGGTGCACTTCCTGGGTGAGGTAGTTGTAGACGCCGAGAAAGCTCTCGCCATCGCCAATAGGCCAGTTCATGGGGACGGGTTGCATGTCCAGCACGGTTTCCACTTCATCGAGCAGCCCCAATGGGTCTTCCGCGGGGCGGTCCATTTTGTTGATGAAGGTGAAAACGGGGATGCCGCGCTGCCGGCATACTTCAAACAGTTTGCGGGTTTGCGCTTCCACCCCTTTGGCCGCGTCCAGCACCATAACGGCACTGTCGGCGGCCATGAGGGTGCGGTAGGTGTCCTCGGAGAAATCCTGGTGGCCGGGGGTGTCGAGCAGGTTGATGACATGCCCTTTGTAGGGGAATTGCAGGACGGTGGAAGTGATGGAGATGCCGCGCTCTTTTTCGATCGCCATCCAGTCAGAGACGGCACTGCGTTGGTCGCGGCGGGCACGGACGCTCCCGGCCAGGTGAATGGCGTTGCCGTAGAGCAGGAGCTTTTCGGTGAGCGTCGTTTTCCCGGCGTCGGGGTGGGAGATGATGGCAAAGGTGCGCCGGGCGGACACTTCTTTGGTCAGGTTGAGGGTTGGGGTGATTTCTTGTTCAAGCATAAAACGTGATGCGTATTGCATGATGCGTCAGGTTCTGGTTGTTATGACGGTTCACGCGTTAGACACAAAGAAACCGGATTCTGTGACAAAATCCGGTTTCTCAGGTGATATTGAC
>CAZDSN010000735.1:0-2442 GCA_964507675.1 uncultured Ardenticatenaceae bacterium
GCTAATTTTCGCTGGCCATATGTAATAGTAATCCTAAAAATATAAGTGCAGATGAAAGGACAATTCCGGGAAGTTATTACCTTCGCATTTATATAAAAAAGATACATATGTCACGCGAGAAAGATGAGAAATTAAAAGCCCTGCAACTCACAGTAGATCGTCTGGAGAAGACATATGGCAAAGGATCTATCATGAAGCTTGGCGATAAACCGCTTCTTGATGAGGTTGATGTAATCAGTTCTGGCAGCATAGGTCTTGATATTGCATTGGGCGTAAGTGGATTTCCAAAGGGTCGTGTGATTGAGATATATGGCCCTGAGAGCTCCGGAAAAACAACTCTTGCCATTCATGCCATTGCAGAATGTCAAAAGAAAGGGGGCATTGCAGCATTCATTGATGCAGAACATGCATTTGACAGAAGTTATGCTGAAGGTCTGGGAGTGGATACAGAAAATCTGTTGATATCACAACCGGATAATGGGGAACAGGCGTTGGAAATAGCTGAGAACCTCATTCGTTCAGGAGCTATCGACATCATTGTTATAGATTCTGTCGCCGCATTGGTTCCCAAAAGTGAGATTGAAGGTGAGATGGGAGACTCTAAGATGGGTCTTCAGGCGAGATTGATGTCTCAGGCTTTGCGAAAGCTTACCGGTACATTGAGTAAGACTGGGTGCTGCTGTATATTTATCAATCAGCTGAGGGAGAAAATAGGAGTGATGTTCGGGAATCCGGAGACAACTACCGGTGGCAATGCGCTGAAGTTTTATGCCTCTCAGAGGTTGGATATACGCCGCAGTGGCAACGCTATCAAAGACAAAGACGGAAATATCACCGGGAATCGCGTAAAAGTCAAAGTGGTAAAAAACAAACTCGCACCACCATTCAGGGTGGCAGAATTTGATATCGAGTACGGTCACGGAATATCTAAAACAGGAGAGATCGTAGATTTAGGCTCAGAACTCAATGTCCTCAATAAATCGGGTAGTTGGTACGCATATGAAGGTACAAAAATCGCCCAGGGAAGGGACGCTGCAAAACAGTTTCTGGAAGACAATCCAGAAATGTCAAGAGAAATAGAAGACAAAATCAGGGCAAAATTGTCCGCATCCAAGGCTGTGAAAATCGGTAACGGTGAGTCATCATCCGAAGATTAACAGGACGCGCCCCTAGGCAAGGTTTTATTTATCCCACATATCCATACTGGCGAACTTTAGGGTTCGCCGGTTTTTTTTTAGAGAAATCAGTCATTTTTGAATATTGAGCCGATATCATCAGCTGAATCAGGGTTTTGAAATTGGTGCAAAAAAAAAGGTCATCTGAGTTGTTTCAGATGACCCTCCCTAATCCCTGTAGGGAAAACATATCCCGATTTTATAACGAAGCCAAAACTTTATACCAAACTTTGATTAATAAACGACAATTGATTCACCATCGTTTCTTTGCTTTGGTTAAAAAAAACTTAAATTGAATTTGGAGAAATCAGCCAAAGGCATATATGATTTTACTCCAGAGGAATTTGCAGACTGGTATCGACGGGCTGTTTAGCGATTTTGGGTCGAGGGTTCACCAGATTTTTTTCAATGATATATTTTTCCAGGGAGGGTCTGGCGATGCTGTCGGTGGAATATTTTTCGATCATGAGAGAAGCTATAGGCGCTGCTACAGCACCACCCCATCCTGCATTTTCGACATATACAGCGATAGCAATTTTGGGATTGTATTTAGGAGCAAATGCAAAAAATACCGAGTGGTCTTCTCCATGAGGATTTTCAGACGTACCTGTCTTGCCACAGATGCTCAGTTTGTCATTGAAAGCAAGCGTTGCAGTCCCGCTTTTGACTGCAAGCTCCATGCCTTCGATGACGGGATTGAAATATTTTTGATCTACCGGTACTTTTATTCTTTCATAGCTCTGCGGAATGATTTCTTTGGAAGAATTGTCTATGGTACCGCGGAGCAGATGAGGTGTGATATAGCTGCCTCTGTTGGCCATAATACAAGCCAGATTCGCCATCTGCAAGGTTGTCAATTGAAATTCACCTTGCCCAATGCCCAAAGACATGATATAGGTTGACCTCCACTGGTCTGTTTTGTATCTCCTGGTGAAAAAGTCTGAGGTAGGAATAAATCCAGGACTTTCTCCGGACACATCGGAATAGAGAGGTTTGCCGAGTCCAAAGGCTTGAAGATACTTCACCAGAAGATCCATTCTACCTCCGGGTTTGTTGAATCCATCTTTGTCAATAAAATCCCGGAAGGTCTCAATGAAGTAGGCGTTGCATGAATGTTGCAAAGCGGTGGGTACATTGTATGGAGCAGGATGTATGTGACAACCCACCTTTACCGATTTATAAAAATATCCTCCATGACAAGCGTGAGCTGTGTTTTCTGTCAAAATACCTTCCTGTAAAGCTATCAGAGCCATAACAGGTTTAAATA
>CAZDSN010000736.1:0-2440 GCA_964507675.1 uncultured Ardenticatenaceae bacterium
CGGCCAGAACACAGTTTTGTGGCCCATTAACCACGGCTAAGGCTATCTCATCATGCAAAAATGGCTGCACTGCTGCTTCGGAAATAGAGACCGTTACCATGCACCCTGCCGGCAGTTCCTGAATCATCTGGGCGCGGCGGGCGACCAGCGTAAGGGCGTCTTCTAACGACAACACGCCGGCTACACAGGCGGCAACGTATTCCCCCAGGCTGTAACCGACCAACATCTCCGGCCTGATCCCCCATTGCAAAAGCAATTCAGCCAGAGCGTACTCAATAACAAACACAGCAGGTTGGGCGATATCGGTGCGATTGAGCAGCGCTTCTGAACCTGTCGGCGCATTCCCTGCACGTCTTAACATCTGGCGCAAATCAAGGCCCGTGTTTGCTATCCCATTCTGCGTAGCGGCAGGGTATAGAATTTCGCGCAAATCGAGACCAAGAATCGGGCGTAAGAAATCCGCGCAACGATTGATGATTTCCCGAAAAGCAGGTTCCGTCTCGTATAGCTCGCGGGCAATATTGACATACTGATCCCCCACGCCGGCAAACATGAAGGCTACAGACCGGTTCACATCCGGTTGGTGACGAGTAAAGAGTTGGGTTGGGTCACCTGACTCCAGGATTTGGGTAGCATCTGGCACATTTTGGCAAACCAACATACGCCGGTATTCCAACCCATAACGCCCTGTCTGCAAGGTATAGGCCACGTCAGCCAGGTTGGCATCGGGGTTTTGCCGCAGATGGTGGGCCAGGTTGGCCGTGGCCTGTTCCAAAGCGGATTCAGTCCGCGCAGACAGCGGGATTAACTGCCAGAGTCGAGTTTGCTCAGAGGGCTTTGCCGGCGGCGGTTCTTCAATGATCAGATGGACATTAGTGCCGCCTAACCCCAATGAGTTAATGCTGGCTCGCCGCGGCGTATTGTTTTTTCGCTCCCAGGGCATTAATTCGGTGACAACGAAAAAGGGACTGTTTTCAAAGTCAATTTCGGGATTGGGCGTCTCAAAGTAGAGATTAGGCGGTATGATGCCGTTTTTAACGGACAGAGCGGCCTTGATTAAGCCGGTGATGCCGGCAGCGCGGTCGAGGTGGCCGACATTAGTCTTCACAGAACCGAGCGCACAATAATGCTTTTTGTTTGTCTGGCGCTGAAAAGCTTTGGTTAGTGAGGTGACTTCAATCGGATCGCCTAGTTTGGTGGCTGTTCCGTGCGCTTCGACGTAGCCGATGGTTTCGGGATGGATGCCGGCATTCTCCAAAGCCGCGACAATCACTTCGACCTGACCGGCCACGCTGGGGGCTGTGTAGCCTACCTTCAAGGAGCCGTCATTGTTAACGGCAGATCCCTTAATAACGGCATAAATCTGGTCCCCATCGGCTAAAGCATCTTCCAGACGCTTCAACACCACAATGGCCACGCCATCCCCAAACAATGTACCATTAGCCCGGGCATCAAACGTGCGGCAGTGCCCGTCGGAAGATCCCATTCCTCCTTCTTGATAAAGGTAGCCTTGTTTAGCCGGCACACGAATCGAAACGCCACCAGCCAGGGCAATGTCACACTCCCCACTCCGTAAGCTTTGGCAGGCGAGGTGTGTAGCCACCAGGGAGGTGGAGCAAAACGTTTGCACGGCAAAGCTAGGCCCCTTCAGGTTCAGTTTGTAAGATACCGTTGTCGGCAGGGCATCTTTGTCGCCGCCAATAACCATCTGATAGAGATCAACTGATTCCTGAATATCTGGATTGTGATACCAGGAAAGCAGATACGTGCTGATGTTGGCCCCCGCAAAGACGCCCACCAACCCCTTGTATTTATCCGGAGCGTATCCGGCCAGCTCCAAGGATTCCCAGGCGCATTCCAGGAACATGCGGTGCTGTGGGTCCATCATTTCGGCATCTCTGGGACTGTAGCCAAAGAAGGATGCAGCAAACAGGTCCGTATCATCCAGGATTGGGCGCGCTCTGACGAAGTTAGAGGCTTCCAACAGTTTGGGGTTTGTGCCGGCGGCGATCAGATCCTCGTCACTAAAAAAGGAGATTGTTTCCACTCCATTGCACAAGTTATCCCAAAACTCAGCGATATTTTGAGCGCCAGGAAAACGGCCATGCATACTGACAATGGCAATGCCGTCATGCTCAACATGTTTGCGCGCCTGCTTGCGCCGCTCTGTTAAGGTGGCTTTTTCTTGGTCTTCGTGCTGGGCTGGTCCTGCCGGTTGCAAGTACCGGGCCATTGCGCTCACCGTTGGCGCTTCAAACAAGGCCACTGCCGGCACTTGAATTTCCAATGCTTTTTGCATCTGCCGGATAACTTGCAGGCCAATAAGCGAATTACCACCCAGGTCAAAGAAATTATCGTGGATGCCAATTCCCTCAATGCCGAGAATATTTTCCCAGATCGCGGCAATACGTTTTTCATATTGGTTGGTGGCCGAAACATA
>CAZDSN010000737.1:0-2439 GCA_964507675.1 uncultured Ardenticatenaceae bacterium
TTCGATTTCCGCGTGCAGGGAAAACGGCCGTCGTAAAATCTCTAATCCCTCATCTATCTTGGCCAAAATGAGCAGGTCCTCGACCAATCGGTTGAGAACGTGGGTATTGTGCTGCACCTGCTCCAAAAATCGCAGTTGGCACTCAAATTTGTCCTGGGAAGCGGAGGCAAATACAACCTCCAGCGCACTTTGGATGGAGGCAATGGGGGTGCGCAGCTCATGCGTCATCGTAGCCATCAGGCTCTGCTTGAGCTGGGCAATTTCTTGCTCAATTTTTGACGTATTCCAATGATTGCGGCGAATTAAGGCATGAATCCGTGCGGCCAGTTCGTTCAGGCGGAAGGGTTTACTCAAGTATTCATCCACCCCGGTTTCCAGGGCGGCTACCACGTCTTCTTCATCCGTTTCAGCCGTAAGCATAATGATCGGCACGTCCGAACTGCGGCGGATATGTTCGGTAGCTTCCAGCCCATCCATAATGGGCATGGTCATGTCGATAATTACCAGGTCAGGTGTTAATTCCTGAACCAGCGCGACTCCCTCACGGCCGTTATGCCCCGCATATACCTGGTGACCGTGATCACCCAAACCAATTTTCAAGGATTCGGTGATAAAGGGATCATCATCAATAATTAATAATTTAGCCATTAACAATACTACTCGTATTTAGGACGGGGCAAATGCGCCTCGCGTGGTTGGTTGAAAGGTTGGTTTCTTGTACCGGTCAAGCAGTGTAAGGTTACATAAATCACCCCTTGAGCAACAATAGGGAATACATCCCAACTCATTGATTGACAGGTGATCTGCGCAGGGCGTGCTTCAACTGAACGAGTCTAATATCAGACTGGGGGCGATGAAAATAGCAGAAATGCCCTGGACTGGTTACAATGATCAGCAGCCACTCAGGACCAACGGCCGTGGAGGTAAGCAAGATGTTGTTTGTGGACAATAACGAGACAACCGATCCGAGAATGAACCTGGCCATTGAGGAGCATTTGCTGCGTAATGTCCAGGTGGTGGAACCGCTGCTGCTGTTTTATATCAATGCGCCCGCGGTCATCATTGGGCGCAACCAGAACAGCCTTGAGGAAATCGACCCGGATTTTGTGCGAGAAAACCAGATTCACGTGGTGCGCCGCCTGTCGGGCGGGGGGGCCGTATACCATGACCTGGGCAATCTGAACTTTAGTTTTATCACCCAGAGCCGGGAGGATTTGCACAACTTCAGCAAGTTCACCCGGCCGGTGGTGGACGTTTTGCAGGGGTTGGATGTCAATGCCGAACTAAAGGGAAAGAGCGATATTTTTGTCGACGGCAAAAAGATCTCGGGCAATGCCCAATATGCGTCACACGGCCGTATGTTTAGTCATGGCACCATCCTGTTCAACACCAACCTGGAAAACATGCTGCGGGCCATCAATCCGCGCCAGGTTGTGATTGAGTCCAAAGCGGTGCAGTCGGTGCGTTCATTTGTGACCAATGTACAGGAACATTTGCCTAAGGCGATGGACATTGTGGCTTTGCGGGAGGCGCTGCTGCGCGGCATCTTTGGCAGCGATGCTGTGCCGCTTTATGCGCTGACCGAAACGGATTGGTCGCAGATTCGGGAAATCGCGACGCTGCGCTACATGACGTGGGATTGGAATTACGGCCGTTCCCCCGCCTTCAACATCCAAAAAAGCGAAAAGCTGGCGGTGGGCAAGCTCGACGCCCGCATCGACGTGGTTAAGGGGCACATCCAGGCGATCAAAATCTACGGTGATTTTAGCGGTGAGCAGGATGTGGCCGGGCTGGAGCAGCAGCTCTCCGGCCTGCGCTACGACCGGGACGCGATTGCCGAAGCGCTGGTCGACACCAATCTCGAACCGTACTTTGGCCCGCTAGACAAAGACACGTTTTTGAACTTGTTAACTTAGCCTCGGAGAGGTTGTTATGAAAAAAATCGGTTGGTTATTCTTGACTTTGCTGCTGGTGGCCTGCGGCCGTGATGAAGCTGCACCGGCAGCCGCCCCGGCCACGGCGGTGCGCACCGAAACGCTTGCCGCACCTCTTGATTTGCCCACCAATACGGCCGTACCCGCCCAACCAACCAGCACCCTGCGCCCCACCACCATTCCGCCAACGCCGCAACCGCGGCCGACGCTCCCACCCGTGACCCTTCCGACGGCCACACCGGCGCCGACGGCAACGGCCGTCCCCCAAGCTGCCGCTATGCCCCAACTCGTCTGGCTGCCGTATGCGTCTGGCAGCTTTGGTGAGCCGGTGCTGATGGTGGAAGAGGGCGCAATGACCCAACAAGATCTGCCCGTTGCCGTGGAGATTTACTTCGATTATCACGATGGCTGGCTGGCCTACGGCAGCTACTTCTGGGAAGCCACGCCCGATCAGCAGTCGGTGACCGATTTGCACCTGTACAACTTTGCCACGGGTGAAACGGCC
>CAZDSN010000738.1:0-2433 GCA_964507675.1 uncultured Ardenticatenaceae bacterium
GGGGTGGGTAGGGGTGTGGCAGTTGGCTCAGGGCGGCTGACGGTGATCGTGAACGGGATGGGTTCTGTTTGGGCTGTATAGCCAAATTCATCGGTGATCTGCAGGGCGACGGCGTAAATGCCGGCATCCAGCCCCCCCACATCCCACACCACCGCCAACTGCCCGCTGGCGTCTAAGGCCGGCGTATTCAGCGGCAGCGACTCCACCCCATCCACCAGCAGCGCCGCCTGCGACGCCGCCCGCGCATATCCATCGGGCCAGCGAACCTGAGCCAGCAGCGTCAACTCCGCTGGTTGAAGTTGGAACAACGGCGCGTCCGCCGCCGTGCCTGTGCGCGCCAGCGGCTGGGCGTTGCTGGTTATCCACTGTAACTGCGGCGGGGCAATGGTCAAAGCCAACGACTGGCTGGCGCTGGCTTCGGCCAGGGACGCCGTCACCGTGTAATGACCGCTCTGGCGCAGCCGCGAACGGTAGCTGATTTGCGCCTGAGCGGCGTGCGCCTGCACCGCCGTGTAGATGGGATCCGTGTCCTCTGGCGCAGGCATATGCACGTAAAAGGCGCGCGTCGGCTCAAACAATTGGGCCACATTGGCAATCTCGTTAGCGTCCGCCCGCGCCCCCAGGATAGCCGCGTATAGGGGCAGCGACAACGCCTGCGCCTGCGCCGCTGTGGCTGCCAGGTCAAGCTGCTGCCCCAGTTCGCCGCCGTTGGTGAACAACACAACCGCCTGGAAACGCCCCTGCGCCTGTCCCGCTGCCGCCTGGGATAAAGCCAGTTCCATCATGGCTGCCAGCGGCGTGGTCAAGGGAAGCTCCGCCGGCTCATACGCGGCAATGGCTTCCGTGACGGCGGCAGGGGAACTGGCGCCATCCAGCAGCAGCGCCCCTTGCCCCTCATCGGGCACAATGACGCTCACCCGATCCCGCCCGGCCGGGTTCATGAATTCGGCGGCGTAGCGGCTGATGCTGTCGCGCACCAGTTCACGGCGGCTGAGGGCGCTGCCGGCATCTACCGACAGCAAACTGTCATCGGCGTCAATCACAAAAATCGTCTCCACGCCCACGGGGACGCGCGTCACGCTCGTCTCCGTCACGACCTGCCCGGCTTCGGCAATGGTCAGCGCCGTCAGATCGGTCACCGGGCTGAGGGCATCGTCGCTGACGATCAGGTTCAGCCGCACCGTAGGGAATTCAGTCGCATCCACCTGGGTGATGCGTATTTGCCGTTCTGATTGGGCAAATGCCACGGCAAACGCCGCCACCGCCGCCCACATCAAGAGCAGCGCCAGCCCGCCTATCCCCCGCCCGATGCGATATGGCTTCACGTTCTTTTCCCTGTTCCTGGCGCAGATTTCATCATTTCGTCATCATCTTTCTTCTGACGCTTCACGTTTTCGGTCACGTCTGTTATTATATCATGGTCAACGTTAGCAAGAGGAAGGGACATGCCGCACAAAAGAGAGTTTTTCCGCAAGATCATCTGGTTGGGAGTAGTCGCTGTCTTCTGCTTAATGGCGGGACGGGAGCAAATGGCCGCCGCGCAGACGGGCGTGGGCAGCCGTCTGTTTATTACGGGCACAAATACAGCCAGTGTGCCTTCGGTAGACCTGTTTGTCTATGGCCTGGACGCCGCCGGCCAGCCGCTGGCGCTGACGCCGGCCACGGTGGTGGTGCAACATGGCGGGGAGCAGGCGGCCAGCGTCGCCGTGCCCGGGCAGGTGGATGCCGGCGCCGCGCCGCCTAACAGCGCGGGCACATTTACCCTCTTCATCGTGGACACGCCCCCTGGCGTCAGCGACAGCCTGGAAGCCATACGCCAGGCCATCGAAACGTACGCCAGCCCGCTGTACATGCGCGAGGAAGTGGATCACGTGGCCATTTACCAGGTGGGCGAAACCGGGGCAGCGCAACTGCTGGCCCCCACAGAATTTCATAACGGCGTCAAAAACTTCTTCGCCCAACCGCTGCCCATTCTGAGCGGCCCCACGGCGCTGGTGGACAGCGTCATGAGTTTGCTGACGACGCTGGACAGCTTCAAGCCCCATCCAGGCCTGGCTCCAGCTGTGGTTATTTTATCAGATGGGACAGACGTGGTGAGCACGGCGCACGAATCATCAGAGGTGTTTCAATATGCGGCGGAACAGGGCATTCCCATTCACACCATCTGGCTGAACAATACCAACCTGAATTTGCCTGAACCAGGCCGCGCCTACTTGCAGACGGTGGCCGCCAATGCGCGCGGTCTGGCCGGTTCGTTGGAAGACGCCAACAGCCTGACGGCGATCTGGTCGCGCATCGCTCAATTCAGTTCGCGCACCCTCATCCGCTACGTTATTGCCAATCCGGCTGGCGGTGAGTTTCCGGTAAACGTCAGTCTGGCCAATGAACCCGGCGTCACTGCTTCCGTCCGCGTCACCGTGCCTATCAACGCCC
>CAZDSN010000739.1:0-2429 GCA_964507675.1 uncultured Ardenticatenaceae bacterium
CACTGACCACTGACCACCGTTCACTGACCACTATTTTCGAAGGAGGCCTGTCAGGTCTCTATGACACCACTATACCGATAAACGATAAAACGAAAACTGCCAGATTGTTGGGTCATTATAGCCAGATTGTAGCACTATTACAGGCGCTCTACGATCCATTGTAGCCGACTTTGTTGTATCTTTTAAGCAGTTGTAGTTAAGAAAATAAGTAACTGTACAGGTGGAGGAAAGATAGCAACAATTTGTACAGTTACGAGTTGGAGGAACAGAAGATGTTGTCCATTCAAAAGAAGGTCGTGAATCTGATATTTGCGCTGGCTTTTGCGATTGCCAGCCTGGGAACGGCGGCGGCTTTGCGGGCGCATGTGGCCCAGCAGAGCGCATTTCCCGCGGGTTACTCTGTAGTGGATGAGGGCGGCGTCAACGGCGAGTGCGCGGTGGCTTCCAGCAGTTGTACAGGCATGTGACGGTCATCATGGCTAAGAAGAAACGCACGCACAGCTATCTGCTCATTGACGATGGGTTTGACGAATTGGAAGTCGTGTATCTGCTGCACACGTTTCGGCGGGCCGGCTTATCTATTAAGAGCGTCAGCCTGGGGAGCAGACTGGTTTACAGCCAGCAAGGGGTGGCGATTAAGGCGGATTTGTGCATGGTGGATGAACCGTTTCGCGCGCCAGATGATACGGTGTTGATTTTGCCGGCGCGCGGCTACAACGGTGAATCGCTGCGACGAGATGCGCGCGTAAAGCCACTGATCGAATGTATCACCACGGAGAACGGGCGCGTGGCCGTCACCGATGGGGAGAGTTTGCTGGCTAAGGATTTGGGCGAATGGCTGCCGCAGGCCACCTGCCAGCCCAAACTGGGGCAGGGGTTGACAGATTTCGTGGACGGATTGGCCGATCGGATTGGCCTGGATACCTGGTAAAGGGAGTTGTGCCTGCCCAACCCAGGGCAACCACAAGGGTGTGCCTCTACAAATAGGGCCGCACCGGTTGCTACAGCACGCGCTCGTAATCGGCTACTGTTAGTTTCCACACGGGGACGCCACAATAACGATCACCTTCAGGACAAAAAGGGCGAACGGCGGCGACATGGCGCAGCCGGCAGGGCGCGCCCAAATATTGGCCTATGAGCGGATTAACCGCCGCGATTTGCAGCGCCTCATCCTGGCTGGCAGCGAAAATCTCTTCCTGGGCATTGTAGCAGAGGCGCAGGCGCAGTTTGTGATGCAGAGCCATCAGGTCGGCGCTCTCGCTAAAGCGAATGGCGACGGCGTTAGGCAGCAGATAGGCGGCATATTCATCCGCCACGCCGAGATGGCGCAGGGCGTTAATGCCTTCCCAGGCGCGGGCCATGGTTTCGTCATAGAGCCGGTGGGCGGCGTCATTGTAGCGCAACAGGTCGGGCGTGATGTAATCGGGGTCAGCCGTCAGGTAAGCCATGAGCAAGGGGCGGCTGGCGGGCGTGGTGCGGTGGCGTTGGTCCTGGCTGTCGGCGGTGTGGGACAGCTTTTTGCGGAAGGTGTAACTGGGGTGATGCAGGACGCGGGTGAGTTTGCTCAGCGTGGTTACATTGAGTGATTCGCCAAAATAGGGGTTTTGGCGTGGGTCTAGCACCAACGCCACAGCCGCGTCGTCGTCCAGGGCGGCGCGGGGCAGGCCCATCGCTTCGCGCACGGCGTTTGCCAGGAGGGTTTCGTTGTCTGGTTTCCAGGAGACGAGTTTGCTGACGTGGCCTTGCAATTCGACGTCGAATTCCTGCCGAAAAGCCGCGGCGTAGTCAGGGGGTGGGGGCGGCGCAGACTGCCAGAACTGATATTCCAGGGTTTGTTCCAGGGGCAGGGGGTCTTCCAGAATTTTGCGTAGTTGGGGATCAACGGCTAAGAGGGCGTCTACCATGCTCTGCACCACGAGTTGGGTTTCGTGGGGGGCGTCGAACTGCCGGCACATGCGGTAATAGCGCAGCAAGGTCAACACACTCACCGTATGGTAAAGGTAAGCGAAGGTGGCTACAGGCAGCACGTAGCGGGCTATTTCCATGCTCTTTTTGGGAATCCAGCGGCGGGCCAGCGGATGCGCTTGCTGGTTGCGGCGCGGAGATGGGGCGCGGTTGGGGAATAGCTGGAAGTAAAACTGCTCCACTGTGGGCGTTAGCAGTTGGATAAGCTGTTGGTAGGCGTCCATCTGGCGCTGGATGGTCTGTTCGTATACAGCCAACGCCTGCCCGCTCAGTGGCGGCACGGCCATCTGGTCGGGGGCGACGCGCACGTACCGCTGGCTGACTTGCTCGCTGTTGTAGTAGGGGTGGGCGTGCAGGAAGGACCAGATGAAGTGGCGGCTGACGTTTTCCAGGCCAAACTGCACGTGGGCGTGCTGCAAGGTGGTGTGGTGGCCCGCTGCGTAAATGGAGTGGGCTATGCGGTC
>CAZDSN010000740.1:0-2429 GCA_964507675.1 uncultured Ardenticatenaceae bacterium
GAATACAGTCTAGACCTCATAGATCGCCTGATTGGCATTGTCACCACCAGCGTCATCGTAGCCTACAGTCTTTACACTTTCCTGGCTGAGGGTTTGCCCGAAAACCACCTGATGATGCTCACCATCCCCTTTATCCTCTACGCCATCTTCCGTTACCTCTATCTCATCCATATTCGCGGCGAAGGCGGCATCCCCGAAGACATTTTGCTGCACGACCGCCCCCTGCAAATTGACATGGGCCTCTGGGCCCTTATTGTCCTTCTCGTCCTCTACGTCCTATAAACGCCCATTAACCATTCACGAATTCACCCATTCACCCATTAACTATTTCTCATCTTCCTTCCCCTATCCATGACCACCACCGAAGCCAGCGCCCCCGGCAAAATCATCCTCTTTGGCGAACACGCTGTCGTCTATGGACAGCCAGCCATTGCTGCCCCCGTCAGCCAGGTGCGAGCCAGGGCGTGGGTGGCGGACGCAGATGCCGGCAGCGGCGTCTGCCTCAACCTGACCAATCTGGACTATCATTACACCCTGTCCCAAGCCCCCGCCGACGATCCCTTTGCCGCCGCCATCCGCCTGCTGCAGCAAGAGGCGCGCCTGGAGACGCTTCCTCCCCTGTCCATCACCATCCACAGCGACATTCCCATTGCCAGTGGCCTGGGCAGCGGCGCGGCTACGGCTGCTGCCCTGCTGCGGGCTTTGGCTCGCCACCTGGGGTTAAGCGCTTTCGCCAGCGACGCCCAGGTATCTCGCCTGGCGTTTGCGGTGGAGCAACTACACCACGGCACCCCCAGCGGCATTGACAACACCGTCGTCGCCTACGAGAAGCCCGTGTACTTTGTGCGCCAGCAGCCCGAAAACCGCATTGAACCATTTCGGGTCGCCCGCCCTTTGTCCTTGCTGATAGCCGACACGGGTGTTAGCAGTTCCACTAAGACCGTAGTCAGTGATGTGCGCCGCCAATGGCAGGCTGATCCCGCCCACTTTAATGCCCTGTTTGCCCGCTGTGGACAGATCGCCGACCAGGCGCGCCAGGCAATTGAAACCGGGAATGTGGCTCAGGTGGGGGCATTGATGGATCAAAACCAGGACGTGCTGCGGCAGATGACTGTCTCCTCGCCGGCGCTGGAGCGGTTGGTGGCCGCGGCTCTGGGGGCAGGGGCCATTGGCGCCAAACTGAGCGGCGCCGGACGCGGCGGCAATATGATCGCCCTGGTCGGCGAAGGCGCAGAAGCCTCCGTGCGCGAATCGCTACTGTCCGCTGGCGCACGCGCCGTGCTGATCAGTGTCATCGGACAAACAAGCGGGGAAACGAGGAGTTCAACTTCTCCCCCAAAATTGAACTCCTAAAGCTGGCGCTTTCTACGCAGCACCGGCAGCACATCTCCTACTCTGGGGGTGTTTGGGCGCACATGCGCCCAAACACCCCCAAACAAAAGGGTGTCTGCCTCGCCGCAGGCGAGGCAGACACCCTTTCATGTTAAACTTTACTGGCGGTGCAGGCGACACATCTTCCATATCGGAGGGTTGTTGGGCGCGTACACGCCCAATAAACCCCTATTTATGATAGATTCCGCCATGCCGGCAGCAACAAAAAAGCCAGCCTGTTATGGCTGGCTTTCCTGGATCAAAGAAGATTCCTGACAACGCCGTCAGACTATCTTTCTCACGATTTGCTGACAGTTTTCAAACAGCGCGCGCAAACATACTTCTTGACTTTGCGCTCTCCTTCATAGAAGGTGGCGCGTTGAATATTGGGACGAAAAACCCGGCGTGTCTTCTTCTGCGAGAAGCTGACGTTATTGCCCGTAATAGGCCCCTTGCCACATAGCTCACATTTCGCCATAATTTCACCTACCTTACCAAAATAAAAGCGACTGGATTGTAGCTAACCTGACTGTAATCACGACAGCTACTCGAGATTCAGGTTCAATAGTCCACAGAAAATGCCCCGGAGTAGAAGGTTTAGTGGAACCACTTCGCCAGTGTTAACTGGCTAAAACCTCGACTCCGTCATGTTTCAAATCACTACCTGACCAAACGCTCAGTTTTCAAATAAGCGGATAGAATTATAATAGGATGCTGTCGTTCACGCAAACCTTGTATGATCGCCGCGTGCGCGGTGTTTCCAGTGAGGCGGGCGGGAGATTCAAAAGTCTGCCAGACTTTGGTCTGCCAGACTCTTGTGATCTGGTCCGCGCTGCCACGCCTTCTTCAGACTGGTCGCTAAACACAGCTATTCTGGTAGAATCAGGTGGTGTGCATTAATATCTTCGCGCCCCGCCTGAGCGGACATCCGTGTGAGATCATTTTCGTAGAAGTTGTCCATGAGCGGCGGCGCAACGTAGCCTGTCCTGAGCTTGTCGAAGGAATGGATGAAAATTTTTGCCACGAATTCCACGAATGGCACGAATTTTCTGACCACT
>CAZDSN010000741.1:0-2423 GCA_964507675.1 uncultured Ardenticatenaceae bacterium
AATCCGCCGCCGCAACCGCCGCCGCCGATTTTTTCGTAGCCAGCCGCGCCCACCACGCCGACGTCGGCGGCATGTCGCCTGGCTCCATGCCCCAATCTACCGAGCTGTACCAGGAAGGCCTGATTATTCCACCGGTGCGGCTGGTAGATGCCGGCAGCCGCAACCAGGCCTTATGGCAGCTCATCTTGCGCAACGTGCGCACGCCCACCGAACGCAGCGGCGATCTGGCCGCCCAACTGGCCGCTCACGCCATTGGCGCGCGCCGGCTGGCAGAAATTGTGCAGCGGTATGGTCGCGCCGAAACGTACACCCACGCCGCCGCTCTGATCGCCTACGCGGAAAAGCTTACCCGCGCCGCTATTGCCCGCATTCCAGATGGCCGCTACACCTTTCGCGATTTTCTGGACGATGACGGCCAGTCGGATGACCCGGTGCCCATTGAGGTGTGCTTGCACATTGAGGGGAGCAGCCTGACGGCGGATTTTGCCGGCACGGCCCCCGCCGTCCCCGGCAACCTCAATGCCGTCCCGGCCATTGTCACGTCTGCGGTAGCTTACTGCCTGCGCTGCGTCGCCCTGGCCCTCACCCAAACTGATTTGCCCATGAACGAAGGCGCTTTTGCTCCCCTGCATGTGCGCGTCCCGCCTGGCTCGCTCCTCGATCCTGCGCCGCCCCATGCCGTAGCTGCCGGCAACGTGGAAACGTCGCAGCGCATTGTGGACGTCGTTTTTGGCGCGTTGGCTCAGGCCCTGCCGCACCTCATCCCCGCCGCCAGCCAGGGAACCATGAACAACCTGACCTTTGGCGGCAGCAGCCCCAACGGGCCATTCGCCTATTACGAGACCATTGGCGGCGGCGCGGGCGCCGGGCCGCAGGGAGATGGAGCCAGCGGCATCCACGTGCACATGTCGAATACGCTCAACACGCCCATCGAAGCCCTGGAGTACGCTTTTCCCTTGCGCATGATGGCGTATGAACTGCGGCAAAACTCCGGTGGCAGCGGCCAACATCGCGGCGGCGATGGGCTGGTGCGCAGTCTGCAATTTCTGCAAGCCGTAACCGTCACCCTCACGAGCGAAAGACGCCGCCGGCCCCCGTATGGGCTGCATGGCGGGGCAGCGGCGCAGCCCGGCCAAAACAGCCTGCTGCGGCAAGGCGTTGTGCGCATCCTGCCCGGCAAAGTCACCCTGCAATTGCAAGCGGGTGACGTGCTGCGTCTGGAGACGCCGGGCGGCGGCGGTTGGGGAGCGCAGGAGTGATCAGGATGCCGGCATTTCTCCTCCGCACCCGCCGCCCTGGCTGGTGGCTGCTCTTGTTCCTCGCCTGGCTGGCCGTTGGCTGCCGCGTCACACCCGCCACCCACTCTGCCCCGCCGCCACTGTCCCCGACGGCTCCGGCAGAGGCCTCTGCTGCCGCAGTTGTCTCTGCTCCGGCAGAGGCCTCTGCTGCCACAATCGCCTCAACTGGCCTTGCCGTGTCCCCGGCGGCCACCCACACCCTACGTCCCCCCAGCCCGCCCCCCACGCTGACCCCCATTCCCACAGCAACGACTACCGCTACCCCTCGCCCCACCGCCACAGCCACCCCCACAGTGACGGCTACTCCTATTGGCCCTTGCCGCGAACGGGATGCGGGCAATGACTTGTTTGCCCTGGTTACTCACGAGTACGGCCTGAGCCGCCACTCGGCCCCGGACGACCTGGTGCCGCTGGCCGATTTCCTGGGCAGCGATGTGACGCTGGGTTACCCGACTGAAGTACGCCAGATTATCGTGGCTCCCCTGGTAAACATGATTCAGGATATGCAGGCAGCCGGTCTGAAGCCGCAAGTCATTTCCGGTTATCGCAGTTATGCGCAGCAGGCCATTGCCTATGACAAATGGTTAGAGAAAGAGCCAGAACGTGCCGGCATCCTCAGCGCCCCGCCAGGATACAGTGAGCACCAGTTGGGGACTACCCTGGACTTTGGCTCGCCAGAACTGCCCGGCATTGTAGGAGAACCCGACATCCAGTTCCACACATATTTCTACCTGACCAGCGAGGGGCAGTGGCTGGCCAATTACGCTCACCAATACGGCTTTACCTTGAGCTTCCCCCGCGACACGCTGTCCATCACCGGATTTTATTTTGAACCCTGGCATTTCCGCTACGTAGGGGCCGAGCTGGCCTCCAGCCTGAAAAATCTGGGCATCTCCTTTACAGAATATGCCCTGCAAAATCTACCGCTGCCATGCGTGCCTTAAAGCGTCTACACCCGCAAATGCACCTGCGCCCGCTGCTCTGGCTGCGCCCGCTGCTCTGCCAGCATCCGCTGCTCTGCCTGTGCCCGCTGCTCTGGCTGCGCCCGCTGTGGGGAATATGGCTGCTGCTGCCCGGCCTGCTGGCCTGCCAACCCGCGCCGGCTGCCCCCGGCATACCCACGGC
>CAZDSN010000742.1:0-2411 GCA_964507675.1 uncultured Ardenticatenaceae bacterium
AGGGCGATAAGCAGCACGGAAAGGGCGGTTATGCTTTCCATTTGTTTGCCTGCGTCTCCAACTCAGCAACAAGCTGGCTGAGTGCATCGGGTTCTTCCAACACCTGGGCTAACTGGCCGATGGCCTGTCGCGGGTAAAATAAAGCCAGGACGGGCTGGGCCAGCCAGATGAATTGTGCGGCCAGCAGCGCCAGGGGGCGACCTGTTTCCAGCAAGATTAAGGTGGGCAGTTGCAGCCTGTGCCGGCATACCGCCTGCGCCACACTCTGTACAAATGCCTGTTGGTTGTCCGAAGGCTGGATCATCTTTTGCTTGCCTGACGCCCCCAATGCTGTTTGCCAGAAATACCCATTAACATTACATAATCTGGGCGAAAGTATAACACGTTTGCCCATGAGTGTAAAGCAAAGGTACAGGAGGGCTGCTGGTGGAGCAACAGGACTTATGTCACAACAGGGTGAACACGCTTGCGGTCACAAAAGTCTACCACACTTTTGCCATCTCTCGCCTCCCCGAAACATAGCGCACTCGACATGCCTCACTGCTTCGCCTGTGGTGGATACACTGGCTATAATAGAATGGTTGGTGATTGGCAGGGGCGCTCAGGTAGGGCATGGGCGCCAATATCGCCAGTTTGTGCCGTCACATCTGCTCACGATCGCGTTCTCGCCGATCCCTAAGAAAATCCATGCACGTACACATTATCCTTAACCCGCGCGCCGATCGAGGACGCGCCTTGCAACTTAAAGAAAAACTGATGGAGTGGGGGCAGGGACTGGGCCGCCTGACCCTGGAAACAACCAGCCGCCCCGGTCATGCCGCCGAACTGGCCCAACAAGCGGCTGCAGCAGGCTGCCACGTGGTCGCTGCGGCCGGAGGCGACGGCACTATCCACGAGGTCATTAACGGCCTAGTTGGCGGCGGCTACCAGGAAACGATGCTGGGCCTCATCCCAATTGGCTCAGGTAATGATTTTGCTTATGCCTTTGGTTTGCCGCTGGCCGACCCGCAGGCGGCGCTGCGGCGCATTTTCACGGGCACGCCCCAACCTGTTGACCTGGCTCTGCTCACGGACGATCGCGGGCGGCGGCTGGTGGTAGACAATGCCGTGGGCATTGGTTTCGACGCCGCCGTGGCGGTTGAAGCCAGCGCGATTACTCGCTTCTATGGCTTTGTGGCCTATCTGGTAGCTACGCTGCGCGTGCTGGCCATGCACTATGATCGCCCCGAACTAACTATCCGCTATGATGAGCAGGTGCTGCAGCAGCGCGCCATTATGATGACCATAGGCCTGGGCCCGCGCACAGGCGGGGGGTTTCTAATTACGCCTGCGGCGCGGCACGATGATGGGCTGCTGGATACCTGCCTGGTGGATCCCGTGAGCCGGCTGACAATCTTGCGCCTGCTGCCGCAGGTGATGAAAGGGGCGCATGTGACGTCCCCCCACGTCAAGATGCTGCGCCACCGCCAGGTAACGGTGCAGTCAGATACGCCGCTGGCGATTCACACAGATGGCGAAATTTTTGCCCGCCTCCAGGATAATGTGCGCCAGATTACGATTACCAGTTTGCCGGCAGCCATACGCCTGGTAAGTTGACATATTAGCGATGAAAATTTTTGCCACGAATGGCGCGAATTCCCACGAATTTTTTCTCCGCGTCCGCCGCGCCTTAGCGTGGGACTACTTTCGAAGGAGCTTGAACGATGCGCCCTCTCTCTCAGGCATTGGCTGACCATGAACTGATTGTCCTGCGCGTCATTGGCGAATGGTGGGAATTAGACCTGTCTGGCGCGGAGAAAGCGGCCTGCATCCCGGCGCTAACGCAGGCGTTAGCCCAACTGGATATGACCGAAGAGGTCAGCTACCTGCCGCCGGAGGAAGCCGAGGCATTTCTGGCTCTGGCGCAGCAAGGTGGGCGCATGCCTGTAGCCACCTTCAGCCGCAAATTTGGCGAAGTGCGCCAGATGGGGCCAGGCCGTCTGGAACAGGAAGAACCCTGGTTTGATCCTGTCAGCCCTGCAGAAGCGCTGTGGTACCGTGGCTTTCTGTATCGGGGTTTTGACAAGACGGCTGAAGGCATGGTGGAGTTTTATTACATTCCCGACGAACTGGTTCGCCCGTTTGCGCCTGCGCCCCCGCCGAAACGAACCATAGCCACTGCTCCCCCACCTGAGACGGCGGCCTCCAGGAAATCGCCTGCGCCTTCTGGCTCAACGGCCCTTTCTATCCCGCCTGCGTCTCTGGGTGCGATGACGCTGCGTGATGCGCCTGTAGCTTTTAAGGCGGCCCTGCCCCACGCCGTTGACGACCTGACCACTATCCTGGCGGCTGCCCAAACCATCCCGTTGCATGAAGATAACCTGGATCGGTTGAATGACCTCTTGCTGGACTCCGATCCCGAACGCCGCAGT
>CAZDSN010000743.1:0-2410 GCA_964507675.1 uncultured Ardenticatenaceae bacterium
TTGGTTGCCATCGCTGCCAAAGAGATCATAGGCAATACGGTAGGCGGCGTAAGGGGTTTCGTTCTGCACGACAGAGGCGGCAATGAGGCTGACGCCGCCGCTGGCAGCTACGGTGGGGTAGGCTTCTGCGGTGGGCGACATAGAAAAAGCGAACCCCTGCGGGTCCAGGATAGACCCGGCAGCGCTGATGCGCATTCCAAACAGGTCGCTGGTGGCGTCAAGTTGGTCCAGCGTCCAGGGGGCAAAGCGGTTCTTTTGTTCGTTGTATACCACCAGGAACTGGCTGCCATCCCAGGCCACCCGCGGACGATACTGGTTGCCTGTCCAGGGGGTCAGGGTCACAGGGGATGGCATGGAGCCATTGGCGTTGACCAATCGCGCCACCAGGTCCGTTTCTACACCGGAGGAAATTTCGGCGGATTGCAACACCAGCGCCGTATTATCGCCGCCAGCCGTGGATACCTCAAAGATACCGTTGCCGCCGCTCATAGAGTAGCTGCCGTAGATGGAG
The DNA here is from genome assembly GCA_964507675.1 of uncultured Ardenticatenaceae bacterium. Classification (GTDB taxonomy): domain Bacteria; phylum Chloroflexota; class Anaerolineae; order Promineifilales; family Promineifilaceae; genus JAGVTM01. The sequence goes on from CAZDSN010000743.1 coordinate 512, forward strand.
AATTCGGGAGTGGCGTTGCCGGCATTATCCACAAACGCCCCCATGGTACTGCCTATAGGGTTGTCATGGGTGCCGGTGCTGTGCCAGACGGCCAGCCAGCGCCCACCCACGGTGGTGACAGATACAGAGCGCACGTAGCTGCCGCCCAGAATGAGGGGCATAGGATCCAGGACGACGCCATCGCTGCCGCGTACGCGGGCGACAATGGGGAAGATGTATTCGATATTAAAGCCATATTGGCGGCCCATAACCAGGAAAATATCACCCAGGGCAGCCACGTCGGTTCCACCAAAGCCAACCATCACCAGGAAGGGCGTGGGATCCACTTTGGTGCCGTCTGGCAACAGGCGTTGGGCGACAATGCCGCTGCTATTCCCCCAACTGGCCAGGTAAAGGGAGCCGTTCCAGGCAACAGCAGGCGCGCCGGGGCCGTTCAGGTTGTCGCCTGCGTCTAGCAGAATAGGGGCGGCGGTCAGGGGATTGCCGGCAGCATCAAGCGGTTGGGCCAGAATGCGATTTGTGCCGGCAATATCACTGCGATAAACCGCCATGTAGCCATTGCTGCCCACCGCCACGTCCGCCCGAATCTGCATGGGGCTGCCTGCGGACAGCGTCACCGTTGGGCCAGCCACATTGCCGGCGGAAACGCGCGCCGTGAAGACATCATTTTGATTGGCCGTGTATAAATTCCAGACAAGCTGCACGCCGCCAGCGGGCGCGCTGGTCATTGGGCCAATGGCCGGGCCATTTAAGACCACGCCTCCTGGGTTCAGCACCTGTCCGGCGGCGTTGATGCCGGCAATCCGCACCCCATTACTATTGCTCCAGGTTACCCGCCAGTTCGTGCCATCCCACGCCAGACCGGTGGCGCTGGATTGCGGGCTGTTATTGCCAGAAATATTGACGCCGCCGCCATCCAGCTTAACTCCCGCCGTACTCACGCGTGACCCCTTCACCGCCATGGTGAAGTTTGGCTGCTGCTCCTGCCAGACAATATAAAACTGGCTGCCATGAGCGGCCAGACCCGTTATGTAAGCGCCGGCAACCAGCGTCAGCGGCGCGGGATCCAGCGGCGCAATACTCTGATCAAAGCGGATCGCTTTCCCGGAGCCATTGTCATCCCAGGTCAACAGGTAGACGCCCCCCACGTAAGCCAGGCGCAGGTTATATCGCTGGTAATAAGTCTCCGGCACCAACGATTGCGGCGGCTGCTGCACTACTCCCGCCGCCGCGATACGCATGGCGTGCAGATCGTGACTGCTGCCGCTGCTCTGGAAGGCCAGCATCCAGTCGCTGCCATCACTGGTCACCGCCCACATATTGGGGCCGGGCACCACATTGAAGATTTTGATGGGCTGCGGGTCCAGCACCTGCCCCGACGGCGTAACGCGCACGGCCGCCAACGATTTCTGGTAATAGTAACCCGTGCCATTTATATCGTAACTTTCAAAGACAACCAGCCAGTTCACGCCATTCCAGGAAACCTGGGGGTTCTCCTGCGTGGCCGGAACCTGGGTGATGACAAAAGGAACAGGATCGAGTGGATTGCCGGCAGCGTCCAGGCGCAACCCATAAATATCGCTCGACGTTTCGTATTCGTAGCCCGCGCCGCTGGGCATGGATCGCCGGTCGCTCCAAACCGCCAGCAGCACGTCTCCGCCGCGGGCAACAGCAGGCGCATTTTGGTCGCCCGCCGCTGCCCCGACCAGATCATCGCCAGGCAGGGAACGAGTTAATGAGGGCATAACGCCCTGAACCTGCGCCTGGCTGCGGCTGCCGGGCAGCACCAGCAACAGCGCCAGGAAAATAAAAGATAGACGGAAGAGTGAGTTCATGTTTGTGCTCCGTAAAGCAGATGTTAAGACAATTTGTCTATCATAATAGTCGTTTGCGTGGGGG
>CAZDSN010000744.1:0-2403 GCA_964507675.1 uncultured Ardenticatenaceae bacterium
GTTCTGATTCCGGGGACGCTGGCGGCGACAGCAGATTTTCGGCAGCGGGGGCTAAAGATTGGGAGTTGCACTGGCTATACGAAGGAGATGATGGCCGCCCTGGCGCCGGCAGCCGCAGCGCGGGGATATGCACCAGACGAGGTGGTATGTGGCACAGACGTGCCGACAGGCCGGCCACAACCGTGGATGGCGTTGGTCAATGCCATGCGGCTGGGGGTCTACCCCATGGCGGCGGTGGTGAAAATAGGAGATACGCCGGCCGATGTGGCGGAGGGGCTAAATGCCGGCATGTGGACCATTGCCCTGGCTAAAACAGGCAACGAAGTTGGCCTGTCAGAGGCGGAACTGGAGAGTCTGCCCGCCGCCGACCGCGAAGCCCGCCTGCGCCGCGCCTACGAACGGTTGTCCCAGGCCGGCGCGCACTACGTAGTGGATGGCATTGGCGACGTTCCCCCTATCCTGGACGACATCACCATCCGCCTGCGTCGTAGCGAGCAGCCACTGGGGTAATGGTTACGCCCGCTCAAATAACGAAACAGGAATAAGCGGCATGAAAGCAGATCCGATAATCCGGCGAGAAACAGAAGTTGATCTGGCAGCCATTCGCCACGTCAACGAGTTGGCCTTTGGCCGATCTAACGAAGCCGATCTGGTGGACGCCCTGCGCGGCGTAGCTACGCCGTTTCTGTCGTTGGTAGCGGAAGTAGATGGGCAAATAGCCGGTCACATCTTGTTCACGCCAGTGACGGTTGAGTCAGAAGCAGGGTCGTGGGAAGCAATCGCTTTAGGTCCAATGGGCGTGCTGCCGGCATGGCAAAACCAGGCCATTGGCTCCACCCTGGTGCGGGCCGGATTGGCCGCCTGCCTGGAAGCGGGTTATCCCATTGTGTTTGTGTTAGGTCACACCCACTTTTATCCTCGCTTTGGCTTTGCGCCCGCGCCGCCACGCGGTCTCCCCTGTGAATTTACCGTGCCTGACGACGTGTTTATGATCGTGGAATTGATTCCGGGGGCGCTGGCGGAGCGGCAAGGGCTGGTGCGCTACCACCCGGCTTTCAGCGGAGTTTAAGGCAGCTATGGACCATTCCAACCGGCGCGGGCACAGTGGGACCATCTATCACAAAGGCCCGTTGTGCTGACAAAACACGGCGTGCGTTCAGACAGCGCCGGCACATGAGCATAATCATGACATGGAAACGGTTTCTCCCCCTTGTATCGGCGCTGTTCCTCCTCGTTGGTTGTGGCGATGGCATCCCACTCATTCAAGACACCTACGAAATTGTCACGCTTACTCCCCTGCCAACGGCCACGCTGCTGACTCCTACGCCAGAAACTGGGGAGGCCAGCCAGACGGGTCTGACTTTTTTCAAAACGTGGGAGGCAGGAGATTATGCCGGCATGTACACCCTCCTCTCCCCTCAAAGCCAGGCCCTCGTTGACCAGCAAGCGTTTGTCAACCGGTACACCGAAGCCCAACAAACAGCCATCGTCCAGACCGTACGCACCCAACCCCTTTCTGCGCGCCAGGAAGGTCTGTCTGCCGAGTTCAGCATTCGCGTCACCTGGGACAGCCCCATCCTGGGCAGCATTGTGCGCGACCATACCGTCAGGCTCGTCTACGATCAAAATCGCTGGGGCATTGTCTGGCATGAAGGCCTCATTCTGCCAGAACTGGCCGGCGGCAACCGCCTGCGCTTAAGCCTGCGCGTGCCTTCCCGTGCCAATATCTACGACCGCGACGGCAGCGCCCTGGCCTATCAAGGCACGGCCATTACTCTGGGCGTTGTACCCGGCCAGATTGCCGATGAACCCGCCCTGTTGGCGGCCATCAGTCCTTTGCTAGGCCAACCACCTGCCGAAATTCAGGCGCTGTACGCCTCTGCTATGCCTGACTGGTATGTTCCCCTGGGTGACATCAGCGGCGAAGTGATGCAGGCGCATATCCTGGAACTACAACCATTTCTCAGCGCCGGACTGACCGCTGATGACCGCCGCAGCCGGCTCTATCCCGAAAATGGCGTCGCTCCCCATCTGGTTGGCTATACTGGCCCCATTCCCGCCGAGCAGGTAGAAGATTACCTGGCGCAGGGATACCAGGTTGACGACAAGGTGGGGCTGGCTGGCCTGGAGGCATGGGGCGAACGGTATCTGAGCGGCGTGCGCGGCGGCACGCTGCAGCTCGTTGGCCCCAATGGCGAAGACTTGGGCGTCGTTCAGGAAACAGAACCGCGCCAGGCGCGCAGTATCTACACCACGCTGCGCAAGGATTTCCAACTGGCGGTGGAGCAGGCGCTGGCAGATGCCGTGCAAACGTATCCGGGCGGCCGGGCGGGCGCGGTGGTGGTGGTGGAGATAAACACAGGCGCAGTGCTGGCTTCCGCCAGCTACCCTGGCTATAACCCG
>CAZDSN010000745.1:0-2403 GCA_964507675.1 uncultured Ardenticatenaceae bacterium
GGTGGTAGAGATAAACACAGGCGCAGTGCTGGCTTCCGCCAGCTACCCTGGCTATAACCCGGCCATCTTTGATGCTGTCCGCCCCAACGCCAGCACGGAGTTGGCGCAGGTGCTCAACAATCCCAGCCAGCCGCTGCTCAACCGTACCATTCAGGGGCAATACCCGTTAGGCTCCGTCTTCAAGCTGGTCACCATGTCTGCCGGGTTGATCAGCGGCAGCTATAATTTCGACAGCCGCTACACCAGTACGGGCGTCTGGAACCGGCTGGGAGACGCTTACACCAAAACGGATTGGAAATCAGGCGGGCATGGCAATATCAGCTACCGCAATGCCATTGTGGAGTCGTGCAACTCCTGTTTTTACAACATGGGGTATGAACTGGATGCCATTGACCCCAACCTGCTGCCCCACACGGCCACGCAGTTTGGCTTGGGAACCGCCACAGGCATTCAAGGCGTTCCACCCAACGCTGAAGCCGCCGGCCTCATCCCCAATCCTGAGTGGAAGCTGGCAACGATAGGGGATGGGTGGGCAACGGGCGATACGGTGAACATGGCGATTGGGCAAGGGTTTGTGTTGGTGACGCCGCTGCAGACAGCCACGATGATGGCGGCTATTGCCAACGGCGGCACCTTGTACCAGCCAACGCTCATCAGCCACATAGGGGCCGGCGGCGGCGCACCAGAGGAGGTCTGGCCGCCCCAGGCGATGGGCCAACTACCGCTGACGCCAGAACAGTTGGCAGGGCTGCAGGAGGCGCTGCGGGCCGTGGCGACAGCTTCTAACGGTACCGCAACGCACCGATTTGTGGGATTGGCAGTGCCAGTTGCCGGCAAAACCGGCACCGCCGAAGCTCCGCCCAATAATTCACACGCCTGGTTTGTTGGTTACGCCCCGGCAACTCCCTATACCCTGGCAGATGGAACTGTGGTCGCCGCCCCTCAAATTGCGGTGGCTGTGTTGATGGAAAATGCCGGCGAAGGCTCTGTTGTCTCTGCCCCCATCTTCCGCCGCATCATTGAACTGTACTATGGCATTACGCCGCTAACGCGGTATCCCTGGTAACCGTGCCTATGACGATGGTGGGTGTCATCCTGCGACACCCACAGCCTGGCAGGTAGTTGCCGGCCGAAGCCTCGACTCCAGATCACTGGCTGGCTGAAACCTCGACGCCAGAGACAGGTAGAGTGGCCGGAAAACTGGCAGAATCCTATTATGGCTAAAGAAACAAACGATAATATCTATAAACCCTGGCGAAAATTCGTTAAGTCTGCTATGCGCAATGCCACCAGGCAAGAGGCGCTACGCACGTACAAGACGGCCAATCCTCCCTTTAATTATCGCTGGGAGCACGTCAAGGCAGTTGTAAAAACGGCGGTGCGGCTGGCTGAAATAAGCGGCGCAGACGTAGATGTGGTCGAAGCGGCTGCCTGGCTGCATGATATTGCCAAAATACAGGGGGGGAAGCATCCGCGTATTGGCGCCCGCATTGCCCGCCAACTGCTGCCCCAAACCGACTTCCCGCCCGAAAAAATCGAACAGGTCGCGCAAGCCATAGAAGAACACCAGGGATTGTGGCGACGCCAACCACTGACCGACCTGGAATCTATGGTGCTGTGGGATGCGGATAAGCTGACCAAAATCGGGCTGACCAGCGTGTTTCACGTTACGGGCATGTTCATGATGTCTGGGCGCAAGAGCAACATCAAGAGCCTGATGAAGCGCGGGCGAGCGGCGAATTGGATTCAAAAGACTATCGCCAGCATGCACACGGAACCGGCGCGCCGCGCCGCCCAGGCTCGTTTTGTGGCCGCACAGCAGTTGTGGGATGAATTGGAGCGGGAACTACATGGGGAGGATTTACACTGCGAGGAAGAGGCGCCGGTGGAGGAACTCTAGCCACAAGCTGCCCCGCGCCTGATAATGAAACGGGTGTCAAACCCGCTCCTGGCGAGCCTGACACCCGTTTGGGTGAACGCCCTAAACCTGGGGCCCTCAGGTTTGGAGCGTGGTGGACGTATGCAGGTAGAGGCAGGGGGCAAGCTGCCCTACGCTATGGCGATCAGGGACGCTCCAATACGAACTGCGCCTCTTCAGTGGATCCCGTCAGCGCTGTGGTAGACGCTTCACCTCCGGAGATGATTTCCTGTACTTCGTCGAAGTAGCCGGCGCCGACAAAACTTTGGTGTTTAACGGCGCTGTAGCCAAATTCCTTTTGCATGTGGAATTCATGTTCTTGCAGCCGGGAATAAGCAGCCATACCTTCTTGATGGTACTGCCGCGCCAGGTCGAACATGGCGCTATTGAGCGAATGGAAGCCCGCCAGCGTGACGAACTGGAACTTGTACCCCATCTGACCTAGCTGCTCCTGGAACGTGCCAATGGTGGCGGGATCCAGATGT
>CAZDSN010000746.1:0-2399 GCA_964507675.1 uncultured Ardenticatenaceae bacterium
CAGGCTAACAGCCAAAATGAGAATTACTGATCTGCCTACGGCTTTACCTCATACGCCATAAATAACGGTTCCAGTTGGCCGCGGGAGCGGTAGAACACGTGATAAGTCCCCTCTGGATAAGCGGCGCGCACAAAATCCAATTCCTGCACCCTTTCCGGCAAGAAAATAAAGATCGCGCCCTGTTCCACAGGCCAATCCGGCGCCGCCTGCAGCGGCGTGAGGACCTCAACGCCGTGCATTTGTGGGTTGATAAAGGGAATCGTAGACAGACTGGCATACCCCATGCGCGGAAAGCCAAAGAAATACACATCTTGCGCCGGGTCATCCTGGCGCTGCAAATAGGCGGCGATCTCTGTCGCTGCTTCCGTGTTTAATCCCCCTAACACATAATTCTTATACACTTCGCCAAAGTAATAGTGCACGTCGGTCCACATCAACCAGGCCATGGCCACCGCCAGGACCACGGCCAGCAGTCGCCGGTATTCAGGCCACAGGCTGCGCAGCCACTGCCACAAAGATCCCAGAGGAAGCGCTATTAGAATGGTTACCAGCGGCATAGCCACAATATACCGCTGCGACGCGGGCGGGTCCTGGCTGAAACCGCTGAGAAAAACCACCGAGATCAGGGGGAGCAAAATGAATAGCGTGCGCAGGCCGATCTGCCACAAGGCAATAAAAATACCCACCAAAAACAGAGCGCCGGCGCTGCCGAGCAGCAGGGGCACGCCCGGATCATACAGCAGGCGCAGCGGCAGTTGGGTAAAACCCAGCGCTGCCTTGACCATCTGCTCCCGAATAATCTGGCTGGCCGGCAGTCCGGTCAGGGCTATCTCATGCTCCAGCCATCCTTCAAAAATCGTGACGCGGTTGATGGGCGCGGAAAATTCCTGCGGATGCTGCCAAAAGAAAAGCCCCAACGGCAGGAAAATCACCAGGGCCACGAAGGCGGAGAGGACCAGGTCAGGGAAGCGTCGTTGGAACTGCGCCCGCCGCGTCACCAGGGCCACCGCTGCCCAAATGAGGAAAAGCACAGGCACAGCGCGCACCGCCACGTAGAAATATTGGCCGATGCCCAGGGCGATGCCGGCAATCACAAAAGAAGCCCGCCGCCCGGTTTTCCAGCCATGCCATAACCCGGCCATCCCCACCGTGGCAAACAGCCCGTCATAGATGTTGTTCAGGCCAATCCGGCTGAAATGGATATGGTAGTGAGAGGCTAGCAAATAAGCCGCCGCCAGGATTGCTGTCGGGCGGTCAAACAACGCCCGCGCCAGCCAATACAACCCGACCACGCCAAACGCCCCCACTACCGCTGACGGGATGCGCAGCGCCTCCGCCGTCTGCCCAAAAACCGCGATGCTCAGGCTGCTGAGGGCAAAATAAAAGGAAGGGAAAGAGAACCACCCCACTGTCAATGGATTGTTCGCCTGTCCCTGCAGGAACTGCACCGCCGTCAGCCCTACAGACCCTTCGTCGCCGGACAATGTGGTTGGAATCTGAGCCGTGCCCGTCCCCCGCAGCAGATATGCCCCAACCAGCAGCCCCACTGTCAAGAGCAGGTCAACGCGGCTGATCTTGATTGGCTGCTCCCGCTGCCACTTGAGGCTGCCCGCGATCACCATGCCTACAGCTATCAGCCACGCGCTCCAGGTGACAAACGGCAGCGGGCTTTGCAGCGCCGGTCCGGCCGCCCAATGAGCCATGAGGGCGTAACAAGGCGCGAGGATGAGCAAGATAAGCTGCCAGGCGCGAATGTCCAAAAAACGGCAAATGCGCCAGCCAGGTCGCACCAGCCAGGCTGGCGGCGCCTGCCGTGCAATCATTTGCGTGCCCACCAGAAAGACGATCAGTCCCAACAGCATGATGAGATAGACACGTCCGCGCATTTCTGCCGGCAGTTTCGGGTAAACGCTCTGCCCCATCATGATCAGAACCAGCCCGCCCAGCAGCAGCGCCGTAATCGGCATGCGCAGCATGGGCATGGTAAAGCTGTGCGGTAGGGGCGCCGGTCGCATGTCCGGCGTATCCGCGACAGCCTCATCGGGAACGGGTGCTGCCGCGGCTGCGGGTCTGGCTGCTGCCCGCACAGACAGCCATTGCTGCGGCAGCCACGCCGGCCAACTGCGTTTGGATTCTGTGTCGGAGCGCCTGGTCCAGGCGTGATACAGCCAATAGAGACCAACCGCCGCCAGAGGCAGCAGCCAGAGATAGAGCAGTTCAACGGGCATAGATTATTCGCTCTCCATACGATTTTCGCGGGCCGCCTACAGTCAAAGTGCGGGCGCGCCAGATCATCTTAATTATTGACCAGCCACGCTAATTGGGCAATGTTATCTCAGCAGTTCCAGCAATTCTCAATTTGAACGAGTTTGCTCCTTTGGACGGTGGTGGAAACCGAT
>CAZDSN010000747.1:0-2398 GCA_964507675.1 uncultured Ardenticatenaceae bacterium
CGGCCATGCCTATGGGCCTGCGCGCTGGCCTGGCCGCTATTGAACAACTGGGCGTAGAACGCGCTAAAGACGGACAGCTGATGGCCTTCATCGAAATTGGGCAAGACCACTGCGCCACCTGCTACGCCGACGGTATTCAGATGGCCACCGGCTGCACCTTTGGCAAAGGCAACATCCAAAAACTGGGTTACGGGAAGTTTGCCTTGACCCTGGTAGAACGCAAGACCGGTCGCAGCACCCGCGTCGTCACCAAACCGGAAACCATCCAGCGCAACAAGGAGTCTGAATTTATCCAATATCGCCAGAACGGCAAGCCTGCCTCGCAAATTAAACCGGCATTGGTCGAGCCGTTGGTTGATTTTGTTCTCAGCGCCCCGGCCGAACAGATGTTTGACATCGGTGACGTGAAACCATTCCAACTGCCAGCCGGGAAATCCCACGACTTTAACGTCATCATCTGCGAAGTGTGCGGTGAAGTCACTGTGGAAAGTTATGCCCGCATCAAAAACGGGCAGATTGTTTGTATGCCCTGCGCGGAGGCCGTTTAATCCTGGCCGGGAATGGAGGTCACCATGAGTGCCAATGGTAAGGCAATGACTTGGCACGGGATTCCCCGCGACCAAATTGATTGGCATCCTACCATTGTAGAAGATCGCTGCGTGGGTTGGGGGCTGTGTGCCACTTCCTGCGGACGGGGTGTTTATGGCTTCGACTACGAGCGCAATGTACCCGTGGTCGTTGAGCATGGCATGTGCATGGTCGGCTGCACCACCTGCGTCACCATCTGCACGCGTGACGCCATCGAGTTCCCCTCCACCGGCTACATCCGCCAGCTCATCCGCGACAAAAAGCTGCTGCGCCAGAGCAAGAAGATGCTTCGCGCCAACCGCGAGAAGTATGACGTGGCCCAAGGCGAGGCAGTATGAAACAGATTCAGATTGTCGGCGTAGGCTGCCCAAAATGCCACCAGATGACGGCCGAAGTGAAAGCTGTCGTGGCACAGTTAGGCATTGACGTGGCAATCGGGCGCATTGACGACCCCCTAACTATCGTGCAAATGGGCATCTTCACTTTGCCCCAATTGATGATTGACGGCGAACTGGTGCGCTTTCGCTATCGCGGGCGGCGCAGCCTTGAGGCGTTGTTCACAAAAGGATGATTGAAAAAAGATGAAGCCAAGATGGCTTGTCTCTTTACTTGTTATTATGGTGTGCGGCGGCACGGCCGTTTCCCCCATAACTACCTCTGCCCAAGAAGAACCCATCGTGCGGGCCATCATGTTCTGGATGGATGGCTGCCCGCACTGTCACGAAGTGCTGGATTACGTACTGCCGCCGCTGCAGCAGCAGTATGGCGATCAGCTAGACATTCTGCTGGTCGAGCTAAAAACGATGGCCGACACCGATCGCCTCTACGCCCTCGGTCAAACCCTGGGCCTGGCCCCTGAAGAGATCGGGGTGCCGTTTTTGTTGATGGGGGATAATGTGCTGATTGGTTCGGACCAGGTACGAGAGTTCCTGCCCGATCTGATTAAGAGCTATCTGGCCGCTGGCGGTGTGGCCTATCCTGGCTACCCGGAACTGGCAGATCTGCTGCCCGTAGCCGCCCCACCCGCCGTTAACATTCCGTTTTTACCCGAAAATCTGCCTACTTCAGTTCCAGAAACGGCGCTTCCTGTAGAAGCTATCATTGAATCGGCGGCCGAACCGGTCCTGAGCGAAGAAACAGCAACGGCCGTTCGCGATGGCTTTACCCTGGCCATTGTGATTTTGGTGGGCATGGTGCTGGCGTTGGGTTATACGGCCGTTCGCCTCTGGCAGGCGCGGCAAGCCCAGTCAGCCATCAGACCGGCCGCCTGGCCCCAGACCCTTTTGCCCTGGCTGGCGCTGGTTGGTCTGGCCGTAGCCGCCTACCTGGCTTATGTCGAAACCCAGGCCGTGACCGCCTTCTGTGGCCCGGTGGGCGACTGTAACGCGGTGCAGACCAGCGAATACGCTTACATTTTTGGCATTCCCATCGGTGTGCTGGGGGTGATGGGCTACCTGGCTATTCTGGCTACCTGGAGCTGGAGCCGCTGGCGTGTCGATGGTCGGGCGGCATTGGTCCTGCTGGGGATGACCAGTTTTGGCGTCCTCTTTTCCATCTATCTCACCTACCTGGAGCCGTTTGTTATTGGCGCGGTTTGTGCCTGGTGCCTGACCTCGGCGGTGGTGATGACGCTGCTGCTGATTATGAGTGTGGAAACGGCTGTTGCTAATCCCCATTGATCGACTTGTGAGGCTCAGTAAGCAATCCGCGCTGTTATTCTTGATAAACGATGAAGACCATGACACTGAGGTGACCTGCTATCAGCAAGCATGCGCCATCATCGTCATCTTGCCAGCAATCCCGAGCTCTT
>CAZDSN010000748.1:0-2395 GCA_964507675.1 uncultured Ardenticatenaceae bacterium
CATCTCCGCCATCACAGGATTCACTTTACCGGGCATAATCGAAGAACCGGGCTGTACGGGTGGCAGCCGGATCTCATCCAGGCCCGTACTCGGTCCAGACGACAGCAGGCGGAAATCGTTGGCAATGCGCGTCAGGTCTTGCGCCAGGGTGCGCAGCGCGCCGCTAAAATGGACCATATCGCCCATGCTCTGCATGGACTCAAACAGATTGTCTGATTCGGCCAGTTCCAACCCAGACAGGCGGCTGATAACGGCTACCATGCGGCTGTGATATTCAGGATGGGCGTTCAAGCCGGTGCCTGTAGCCGTGCCGCCAATTCCCAGGCGGCGCAGACCGTCGCCTGCAGTGGCAATTTTGGCCCGATCTCGCTCCACAGCCCGCGCATACGCGCCAAACTCCTGCCCCAACCGCACCGGAACCGCGTCCTGCAAATGGGTGCGCCCACTCTTCACCACGGCGTCAAACTCCTGCGCTTTTCCGGTCAGAGCAGCGGCTAATGCGTCTAGCGTTTGCAGGAGTTCATCCAGCCGCCACAAGCAGCCGAGGCGAATGGCGGTAGGAATCGCGTCATTAGTGGACTGGGCCATGTTGACATGGTCATTGGAATGGGCGGGTTTGGCCGGCGCCTCCAGGCCATAGCCCAAAATTTCGTTGGCGCGGTTGGCAATGACTTCGTTGATGTTCATGTTGTGGCTGGTGCCCGCGCCCGCCTGGATTGGGTCAACGACAAACTGATCCCGCCACTGCCCAGCCAACACTTCATCGGCGGCTACCATAATTGCCTGGGCAATGGCTTCGCCCGTAATGGTTTGTTCACCCACCATTTTGTCATTAAACAGTCCCAGGCCGGCATTCACCTCTGCCGCCGCCCGTTTAATAATGGCCATACCCCATACAAAAGCAGGATAAGGTTTTAAGCCGGTGATAGGAAAATTGTGAATAGCCCGCTGAGTTTGCGCGCCCCAGTAAGCATTTGCCGGGACCTTCACTTCCCCCAAAGAATCTTTCTCAACTCGATATACTTGATCTGCACACATAACAACACCTTCAAATAGAAAAAGCCGAATTAGCTAACGGAAAGTGTCGCTAGCTAATTCGGCTTTTAATGGATTCGGCTGCCACCGCCGGCCACAAGCATGGACCGTCAGTGCGAGCCAGCCGGCTGCCAGATTGCGCTTGGGAACAAAAAAACTACATGTCCAGCGCTTTGTAGCCAGGGCCCATGGAGTAGAAGTCATAGTTTGCCGGAATATCTTCGGTCAGATCCAGGACTTCGCCGCCCGCCAGTTGGATGGCGTTTAATACACTCACTTCGTGCCCATCAATCTCGCCTTCTAACCGTTGGCCGTTCGGGAGGAGCGCTTTGGTGTTGGCGATCCACTGCCCAGGTTTGGCTTCGTAATCAAAGGGCACATCCTCTTCGGGGAAGATGGCTTCGTAAGGACATTCAGGCACACAGGCGCCACAGTCAATGCACGTGTCAGGGTCAATGTAGAGCCAGGGCCACTCCGTTTCTGGTTTTCCCAGAACCATGCACTCCACCGGGCACACGTCAATGCAAGCTGTATCGCGCAGGCACAATCTGGTCACGATATGCGTCATAAGATTCGTCTCCTTGTTAATTGCCTCATTGTTAAACGAACGCCAGGCGCCGCCTCGCGTCCGATTTCGCATTATACACTACCCGACTTTAGCTGCCTTGTAATTAGCTGCAACCCGGTCCCAATTGACCACGTTCCACCAGGCTGCCAGATAGTCAGCGCGCCGGTTTTGGTAATGAAGGTAGTAGGCGTGTTCCCACACATCTACGCCTAAAATGGGCGTATGTCCCTGCATCAGGGGCGTGTCCTGGTTGGGAGTTGAGGAGACGGCTAAGTTCCCCTCTTCATCCACATAAAGCCAGGCCCAGCCAGAACCAAACCGCGTGGCTCCCGCCTGGGTGAAAGCGGCTTTGAAAGCGGCAAAGCTGCCAAAGGCTGCCGTAATGGCATTCGCCAGTTCGCCGGTCGGCTCGCCGCCGCCGTTGGGACTCATCACTTCCCAAAACAGGTTGTGGTTGGCGTAGCCGCCGCCATTGTTGCGCACAGCCGTGCGGATGTCGGCTGGTACGTTGTCCAGATCGCCCAACAGTTCTTCAATGCTCCTGTCTGCCAGTTCCGGGTGATTGGCCAGGGCGTTGTTCAGGTTGCTGGTGTAGGCTGCATGGTGTTTGTCATGGTGAATGCCCATTGTGCGCGCATCAATGTGCGGTTCCAGAGCGTCTTCAGCATAGGGAAGTGGTGATAACTCAAATGCCATTGTCATATCTCCTTTGGCTGCATAAAATCAGTGGATCATGGCTTGCGCCAGGTAAAACAGCCACCCGGCAACGGTTACCCAATAACGGGAGGGCGG
>CAZDSN010000749.1:0-2393 GCA_964507675.1 uncultured Ardenticatenaceae bacterium
AAGAGATGCAAAAACAAGCTCATTTCCAATCATGAGCGGTTATTACATTTCCTCACAATTGCGACAACTACTGGGCCAGGAAGCCAATTATCGTTGTGGTTATTGTTTGTCCGCTGAGGTTTTGTCTGGAATTCCCTTGACGATTGACCACATCGTCCCCGTCTCCCTGGGAGGGAGCAACAAGCAGGAAAATTTATGGCTTGCCTGTCGTTCGTGCAATGAGTTCAAGGGGAATCGGATAGAGGCTGAAGATCCCCAACGGGCGAACATGCTCCTCTTTTTAATCCACGGCAACAAGTTTGGCATGATCACTTCCGTTGGAGTGATGATAAAATCATGGTTTTAGGTAAAACGCCAACAGGGAGAGCTACAATTTCAGCCTTGAATATGAATCACGGACTTATTGTGAAAGCACGCCGCCGTTGGGTTATGGTGGGTTGGCATCCGCCAGACATGTAATGCCAGCGCGTATTTTGTAAAGTAAGCTGGATTATCGAATTACCCTTCTTTCGCTTCTCTGCAAACCATTCGTCTATAATGAAGGGAGTGTTCTCTTATGCAGTCTGAGGCTGACAACCAGAGCCAGGGCGGCAATGCCGGCACTCACCACAAACGTCTCCGCCAACACCCGCACCGTCACGCTGGTCAATCCCTCAGCCAGCGCCTGGCCAAAGGTGGGGTCGGTGATCGGCGGCAGCGTCACCTGTACGCGCAATACGTTGAAGCGGTACAGCCCCCAACTGGTAAGCGCGGCTAAACCGACGCTCATACCCAACAAGCGCAGCACAATCACCAGGCTGGCAGCAATACCGCGGCGGTCGGCGGGGGCGGCGTTGATCACTGCCGCGCCCACGGGGGCTGTCACCAGGCCAAAGCCCGCGCCCAAAATGGCAAGCTGCCAGGCCATCTGGCTGTAAGGGGTGTCTGCCTGCCAGTTCCGCCCCATCAAGAAGAAGCCAGCGATGCAGGCGATAATGCCGGCACTCGCCGTCGCCCGATACCCCCATTTTTCTGTCCCCAATCCACCCACATACGCCATAATGGCCATCGCCAGCGTCATGCTGCTTAGCAGCCGCCCGCTGTCCAGCGCTGCCTGCGCCAGGTCAATTCCCACTACATTCACAAACAGGGGCACGTTGACCATGGCAATAATCAACACCCCCCCTACCAGGAAGTTGACCAGAATGGCAGGCGTGAAGTTCGGTAGACGAAACAAAGACCAATCAATCAACGGATCGGGCTGCCGCCGCTCTACCCAGACAAACAAGAGCAGCGCCGCTGCCGCCGTCGCCCACAGCGGGGCAGTATTTAAGGCTGGTTCTGCCGTCAGTTGGGACAGACTACTAACGCTTTGAATGTCGCTGCGATTGAGCAGGGCCACGTTTAGGGCTACTAATCCCACCGTCAGCAGGAGTACGCCGCGCCAATCCAGCCGGCTGCGGCGCAGCGGGGACGGCAAATCGCGCAGCGCCCACCACGCCGCCGCTATGCCCAACAGACTAAGGGGCACGTTCAGGTAAAACTGCCAGCGCCAATCCAGAAAACGTACCAACAGCGCCCCATAGAGAGGACCCCACACCCAACCAGCCGTATCAATGGCCCCCAGGACGCCCAGGGCCGTCGCCCGCCGCCGCGGCGGGTAAATGTCGCCAATGATGGCCATGCCCACGGGAACCATTGCCCCGCCCCCCAAGGCGGTCAGCACCCGCCCGGCCAGGAAAGTGGGTAGATTCGGGGCAAATGGAACCCAAATAGAACCGAGCAGAAATAACCCCAAAGCGGCAACGTAGACCTGCTTCCGTCCCAAAATGTCGCTGACGCGCCCCATGAAGGGCATGACGACCACGTAGGCGATCAGGTAGGCGTTGACAATCCAGGCAGCCTGATTCAGCCCATCCGGCAGGGGGATTTGTAGATCGAAGATGATCTGGCGCAGCATGGTGGAGACGACTGTGAGATCGTCGGCAGCGACAAAGACGCCAAAGGCAATGACAGCCAGGATGAGGCGGGGAGAGGGCGAACGACGCATGGAAGGCGTTAAGGCGCCGGGGCGGTGATGGTCACGCCGGCGTCAAACTGGCTAAAGTTGAGCTGCCAAAGACTGGGCTCGCCCGTGGGGCTGGTGCTGCTGAACTCAAGCTGAACCACGTGATAGGTGTCTGGGTCTACCCAGATTATGGCGGTGAGGGCTGGATCGCGCGCCAGACCGCCGGTGAGGACGCGCACGCGGTCGCCTGTGACGGTAGCCTGGACCTGGTAGCGGCGGCTGCCGGCAAATTCGCTCACGCCCACCAATTGCACATCCGACACATCTTCCCGCAGCAGCGGCTCCCAACCGAGTTCGGGGTCAAACAGGATGGCCGGGTTGAAACCCCAGCCAGGCGGCAGTTTCT
>CAZDSN010000750.1:0-2392 GCA_964507675.1 uncultured Ardenticatenaceae bacterium
TGGCTGGCCGTGGCTTATGGTCTGGGTGGCGCGCCGGCCAGTCTGCTGCTGCCTGGGCTGTGGGGAACGTTGGGGACAATGGCGATCTTTTTGTTGGCACGGCGGTGGGGCGGCGGGCCGGCGGCGCTGCTGGCCCTGGCGGGGCTGTCGCTGAACGGGCTGCAAATCTGGTTTAGCCGCTACCCCACCACGGAAACATTGACGCAGTTTTTGCTGTGGACAGGCGTGTGGGCACTGGCGATGTGGTGGCAGGATCGGTCGCGGCGGGCGTGGGGGCTGCTGGCCGGGTTGATGTGGGGGCTGCTGCTGCTGGCGCGGATTGATATGTTTTTTGTGGCGGCGCTGCCGGCATTTCTCCTCTTCTGGCTGTGGTGGGAGCGGCAGGGGCGGCGGCAGGATGCCTGGTTCTTTGCCCCGGTCACCTTGCTGGCGTTCCATGCCTTTGTCCACGCCTGGTGGCAAAGCCGCCCCTACTTCCTGAACACCTTTGGCCTGGGGCTACGGTTGCTGGAGCGGTTCCCTGTTTTGCCGGCGGTAGCGCTGCTGGGTTTGCTGCTGTTGTTGGCGCTGTCTCGCCGTTATCGTCCGGCGGAACTGACCATCAGGTGGCGGCGGCAGCAAAAACCTGTCCTGATTGCGGCCATGGCCCTGCTCTTGCTGCTGGCGCTCTACGCCTGGTTTATACGACCCTACGGTGAGGCATCGCTGCGTGTGTGGGACAACTGGTTCGCCGCGACACAGGTCACCATGACAGACCGCGAAAATTTATGGCGGCTAGGCTGGTATTTATCGCCGGTAGGCGTCTGGCTGGGGGTTTGCGGGGCGTGCTGGTTGGTCTGGCGGTGGCCGCAGCGCCGCCTGGAAATAGGGACGGCGCTGTTTGTCGGGCTGTTTTTTAGCCTGTTGTATATCTGGCGGCTGCAAAACAACCCGGTGCTGGTGTATGGGCTGCGCCGTTACGTGCCGGCAGTGATCCCATTTGCCACGTTGGGTGCAGCCATGTTGTTGAGCGCGTTGGAGCAGCGACGCGGGTGGCGGCGGGTGGCCGCCTGGGGGCTGGCGCTGGTGTGGCTGGGGGGATTGGGCCTGGCCGGGCGGGAATTGGCGTCGCAGGTGGATGCGCACGGGTTGGTGGATCAGGTGGAAGCCGTGGCGGCGCAAATGCCGGCAGCGTCCATTCTCCTCTTCAACGACCCGGCGCCGGTTGGTCTGGGCGACTTTATTGGCATGCCCTTGCAATACCTCCACGGACGGTACGCTTTCACCCTGCGCGACCTGGATCAGTTAGCCCGGCCTGAGCAGGCGGCGCGGTTGCGGCAGACGATTGACGACTGGCAATTGGCCGGTTACACGGTATATTGGGTTGGCGAGCCTGCCTGGCTGCAGCAGGAGCAACTTGCTTTCCAGCCAGAACAGACGTTTACGCTGGCGGCGCAGACACTAGAGGGCAGCTATGATCGCCGCCCAGACACTGTTTTGACGCGGGAATGGATATTAACGCTGTATCTGCTTGAACCGTAATGACGACCAACCGCAGCCAAATCAAGGGTAATTATGCGCGACTTTCACTCCATCCAGCGCTTTTTGAGCAGCCTTCTTTTTGTGTCAGGCGTCCTGTTTGCTCTGCTATTAGCCATTGTCGCTTTCTGGCCCGATCAGGAAGCCAGCCTTTTTGATTCTTCACTGTCGGCGCAGGCCTCGTTAGACACGCTGCACTGCCCGCTGGTGGTCACGCCCAACGAAGCCGCCGCCATCCAGGTGACGTTGGCGAATCCCCTGGAACGTCCCATTCAACTGTTGGCGCGGGCACGCATTTCTGACGGGTACGTTACCCTGATGCGCCAGGAAACGCGCACCCTCCAGCTATCACCGGGGGAGACAAAGATGGCAAGTTGGGCGATAACGGGAGATGACGCCGTTTATGGCCGCTTCATCCTGGCGCGGGTCTACGTTTTTCGCCAGAACCCGCTGCCTTCGCGGCAAAAGGCGTGCGGTGTCTGGTTCTTAAACGTGCCCCTGGTCACCGGGACGCAGTTGGTCATGGCGGTAGTGGCAGCCAGTTTGTTGGGTATGGTCGTGGGCGGGGCGTGGTGGCTGCGCCTGGAATGGCCGCTGCGCGATCGCCGGCGCGACCTGGTGCTGGCGGCGGGAACCCTGGCGTTGTTGGTCTTAGTGGCTGCCGGCATGAGTCTGTTGGGTTGGTGGGTTGGAGGGCTGCTCGTTATTTTGCTGGCTGTTTTGGCGCTGGTGGTTATCGTGGAACGGTATCTGCTAACGCATTGAACGGTAAATGACGTTCTATCAGGATTAGAACTTGCGCCCTGCCAGAGAGGCTACAAAAGTCTCATTGAGGTTTAAGAAAATAATTCGGCAAATGGGGGTAAAGACCCCC
>CAZDSN010000751.1:0-2384 GCA_964507675.1 uncultured Ardenticatenaceae bacterium
GGAAGGGGAAGCCGTGCTGCTGGCGCTGCGCCAGGCCAACGAGAGCAACAATACGATTGAAAAGCACCTGGAATTGCTGCGGGCGTGTATGCGGCAAGGCATTGACGCCGCCTATGATTCGCTGCTACACCCCCCGGATCCCAGACAGACGCTGCTGGCAATGCTGCTGGCGGCGGACAGTGAGGCAGCCATGCAGTTGTTGGTACGCAGCGTGCCTGACAAACTGCTGCACCAGATGGAGCAAGCTGCCAGGGAGCAGATGGCGGGGATGGCAGACGCGGAAGCGACGGTGCTGGAGCAGCGGTTAGGTGGACTGGCGCGGACGCGGGCAGCGGTAACGCCAGATGAGCAGCGAGACAAAGAGGCGGCGCTGCTTTTCATGCTTTTTATGAATGTCAGCAATCAGCAGCAGATGGCCGAACTGGTGGAGAAGCTGCCGGCTGAAACGCTGGGCCAGTTGGAGCAAACAGCCGCGGCGCGGCTGACCCAGGCAGCCGGCGACGAAGCGGAGGCCATACGGCAGCGGTTGGCCGGGCTGCGGGCGCTGCGGGCGGGGCGGCAGTTAAGCCCGCTGCAGGCCGGGTTGATCGCCTTCATCCAGGCAGAGAGCGACGAGGCCGCCCGCGCCCGGCTGCAGGCGCAGCCGGAACTGCTGCTGACGGCGGATGCGGGGAATATGCTGGCCCAATTTGACAGCGACGACCCAGAAATAAATGCGCTCATTGCGGCGCGGCGGGCGTTGTGGCAGGTCGAACGGCAGCAGCAGGCGCGCGGCCCGCTGCGTCCCCTGCCGCCAGAGCCAGCGCAGCCGGAGAGCAGTCGCCCAACGGAAACGCCCTGGGAAGCTCTGGGCAGTGAGCGCGGCAGCAAGTACGTGGTGGTCAATGCCCGCAACAGCGCCATTGGGGATGGGGCGCTGGTAATTAACCAGGTGGGGCGGATTCCGCTCAAATGGAAGCGGCCCAACGAAATCCGCGCCGACCTGGCGCAGGGCGCGGTAGGGCGGGAGAAGGAGTTGGCTGAACTGCACCGCCGCTTGCAGGATGGGGGACGAACAGCGGTGGTCAGCAAGGGGGCGACCCCGGCCAGGGGGAGCGTGGCCGCTATCCAGGGGCAGCCAGCCATTGGCAAGACCACCTTGGCCGCCTTGTATGCCGGCCATTACGGGGCAGCCTACGACGGCGGGGTTTTGTGGCTGGACGTTAAATATGAAAAGCGGGCGGCGGAGAGCGTTCTCCCCCTGCTGCAGCGCATCGCCGTTTACGCTTATGCGGCAGACGCGCAGGCGCAGGAGATGCTGCAAGAGTGCCTCCTGGCGCCGGAAACGGTGCAGGCGCTGCTGGCGGGTCATGGCTCCCTGCTGGTGGTGGTGGATGACGTGTGGACGGAGGAAGCGCTGCGCACCATCAAAGCGGCGCTGCCGGCAGAAGCCTCCGTTTTGCTGACGACGCGAGATTACGACGTGGCCTTTGCCCTGGCGGACAGCAGCCAGACCATTCAGGAATTGGACGTACTCAGCCAGAAGGATGCGCGGCTGCTGCTGCAAAGTAAAGCGCCCGACATGACGGTCGAAATGGCGGATGAACTGAGCCACGGGCTGGGGTATCACGCCCTGGCCTTGACGCTGGCGGCGGGCGCGCTGGCGGGACGAGGCCCGGCGCGTTATCCGCGCACCATCGCCGAAATTTTACAGCGGGTGCGGGAAGGACGCGGTTTTGGCGACCTGCCGCGCCTGGACAAACGAGAGCGATTGAGCAAAGTCGAAGAAGTGCTGGCGTACAGCTATGCGTATTTAGACGAGTTGGGCGGCGACCTTTACCAGGCGCGGCTGCGCGCATTGGGAACGTTTGCGCCCGAAGGCTCTTTTGTCGCAGACGCCGCCGCGGCGCTGTGGCAGATGGCTGGCGCAGCAGCAGTGGAGGAAAATTTGCTGCTGCTAAAAGGGTTGGGCCTGGTGCAAGAGGTGGTCGGGCCAGCAGAAACGCGCGCCGCGCCAGGGCCCGCGCGCTGGCAGCAGCACGCCGTTTTACGCGCCTACGGGTTGAGCTTGCAGACACAGGCGGAGCGGCTGGCGCTGCCAGAGCGGCACGCCGATTATTACCTGGCGGTGGTGCGCGATTGTTATCAACAAAAGCCGCGCGACTATGACCGCGTGGAGCAAGAGTTTACGCAGATTGCCCACGCTTTTGCGTGGAGTGAGCGAGAAAGCCCAAGCCGGGCCATCTCATTGACGCAATTGCTGGGTGATTTCATGCGCAACCGGGGGCGATCTGATTTGCTGGCAAAATGGCTGCAAATTGCGCTGCAGGGCGTGGAAGCGCATGGGGATCAGAGCGGCAAAGCGAACACGCTCCAGAGCCTGGGCGACCTGGAAAGCCGGCTGG
>CAZDSN010000752.1:0-2370 GCA_964507675.1 uncultured Ardenticatenaceae bacterium
ACCACTATT
The DNA here is from genome assembly GCA_964507675.1 of uncultured Ardenticatenaceae bacterium. GTDB lineage: Bacteria > Chloroflexota > Anaerolineae > Promineifilales > Promineifilaceae > JAGVTM01. The sequence goes on from CAZDSN010000752.1 coordinate 10, forward strand.
TTCGAAGGAGATAGTGATGGAGAAGCAAAAAGCTGCCATGCGCGGCGCGAATAGTAATATGGTGTTAGGGGGAATTTTGATTGGTCTGGGGGTGATGTTTTTGTTGGGCGAACTGTTTGATATTCGCCTGGGTCAATGGGCCTGGCCTTTCTTTGTGCTGGTACCCGGAGCGTTGATGCTGGTAACCGGACTGGGTTTGTCGGATGAGTCCGGGATCGGTTTGACGATTGCCGGCGCCATCGTAACCACCGTCGGATTGATTCTGTTTGTGCAAAACCTGACCAACTGGTGGGCCAGTTGGGCTTACGCCTGGGCGCTGGTAGCGCCCACTGCCATTGGCGTGGCGCAGTTGCTTAACGGCAGCCGCCGTAACCAGGAGAAGATGCTGGCGGACGGACGCTCATTGGTTAAGATTGGCCTCGTCATGTTTGTAATCGGTTTCATATTTTTTGAGCTGATTATCGGCGTTAACGGCTTCGGCCTGGGCAGCCTGGGCTGGCCTGTGTTATTGATTGCCTTCGGCCTGTACTTGCTGCTGCGTAATGTGTGGCGTAACCGTGCCGGCAAATAAACTCAACGCCTGGATTATTCTTCACGGGCAAGTCGCACTATTTGCCTGAACTTACGCTTTTCTCCAATAGGGCAGTTTTGGGCGCGTTTGCGCCCAAAACTGCCCTTCAAAACGGGTGTCAGCCCCGCCTGGCGGCGGGGCTGACACCCGCGCTCATGGGGCAGAAAACTTTTGCACTTTCCCATCGTTTCCTCATAGTGATACAATAGTTAGCTATGATGAACGATACCAGTCCCAGCCTCCCCCCACACGTAATCGAAGCTATTGTCACCGGCAACCACGGTCGCCCCTTCGACATCCTGGGACCCCACCAGACCGAAGACGGGACTATCGTGCGCGTCTATCTGCCGTATGCCGCGCAGGTGACGTTGCTGGTCCAAAGCGACGCCTACCCTATGACGCAGGTCCATCCCATTGGCCTGTTTGAAGTGCGCCTTCCCATCAGCGATCCGGCCTTTGCTTACCAACTGCAACTCATCACCGATCAGGGCGAACCGCTTACCCTGGAAGACCCGTACCGGTTCCTCCCCACCCTCAGCGATTTTGACACGCATCTGATGGCCGAAGGGACCCATCAGAAAATTTACGAGAAGCAAGGGGCGCACCTGATGCACAGGGAAGGCGTGGCTGGCGTCCACTTCATGGTGTGGGCGCCAAATGCGCTGCGGGTGAGTGTGGCCGGCGATTTCAATATGTGGGATGGTCGTCGCCACCCAATGGCCTTCCATCACGGAACAGGATTATGGGAACTGTTCATTCCCGGCCTGGGGGAAGGCACTGTTTACAAATATGAAATTAAGAGCCATAACCGCGGTTACACCGTGCTAAAAACCGACCCGGTTGGCTTTTATAGTGAACTCCGGCCCAATAACGCTTCTGTCGTGTGGGATATTGAAAAATATGCCTGGCAGGACGATGCGTGGATGGAAAATCGGGCGCAGGGCAACAGCCTGAACGCCCCCATGAGCGTTTACGAGGTGCACCTGGCAAGCTGGCGGCGCAAACTGGTGGGCGACAAGTGGGAATGGCTCTCCTACCCGGAACTGACGGCGACGCTCATCCCCTACTTGCAGGAAATGGGGTACACGCATATTGAGCTGCTGCCCGTTGCCGAACACCCGTTTGATGGTTCCTGGGGATACCAGGTGACGGGTTACTACGCCCCCACCAGCCGTTTTGGCACGCCAGACGAGTTTATGGCCTTTGTGGACGCCTGCCACCAGGCTGGAATTGGCGTTCTTCTGGATTGGGTGCCGGCCCATTTCCCTAAGGATCAGCATGGTCTGGCCTTCTTCGATGGCACGCACCTGTATGAACACGCCGATCCGCGACAAGGGGAGCATCCCGACTGGGGCACGCTTATCTTCAACTATGATCGCCATGAGGTGCGCCAGTTTCTCATCAGCAACGCTATCTTCTGGATGGACAAGTACCACATAGACGGGTTGCGGGTGGATGCGGTCGCTTCCATGCTCTACCTGGACTTTTCGCGGGAGCCAGGGCAGTGGGTTCCCAACCGGTATGGCGGGCGGGAGAACCTGGGAGCCATCAACTTCTTGCGCACGTTTAATGAGCGCGTGCATGAACTGTTTCCGCACGTTTTGACGATTGCCGAAGAGTCAACGGCCTGGCCAGGGGTGACTGCGCCTGTGGCTGAAGGGGGGCTGGGGTTTGACTTGAAATGGAATATGGGCTGGATGCACGACACCCTGCAGTACATGGGGAACGATCCCATTTATCGCGCCTATCATCAGGGGACGCTTACCTTTTCTCTGTTGTACGCTTTTAGC
>CAZDSN010000753.1:0-2367 GCA_964507675.1 uncultured Ardenticatenaceae bacterium
TTTCTTCTTCCTTCTTCAGGGGGGCCGCTTACACCGCCAGATCAATCAACGGCAGCCGGGTTGCTTTTGATAGACAGGCTGCCGCCCGCGCCGCGGTAGACCAGCACCTGCACGTGCGCGGGCAGATTGGGGGCGGTGATCACGGCGGTTCCATTGGCGTCGGCGGCGACGGAGCCCAAGTATTGCAGCGGGGGCAGCAGGTCGAGGCATAATCCGCCAAATATCGGCAAACACGGCCCACTCCCCGTCCCTCCCGTGCCGGCAAACACAAACAACGTCTCCCCCGGTCGCGCATTGATCACCTGCGCCTGACCCGGATTGCCTGTAGCTGTGGCGATCAGGGGCAGCGGCGGCTGCCACAGACCATTGTCAATCTGGTATTTGCGCTCCTGTGCCGGCAGCGGCCCCACCGGCGTCGCCAGATCCGCCCCAATATTCGGCCAGGGGCGGTTCCCCCAAAAATCCGGCGGCGCATCCAGGTAATGCGAAGCGGGCAAAATCAACGGATCAGGCGCGCCGCTCCACTCCAACACCCCATCCACCAGATTGCCATCCGTCAGGTCGGTGACCACGCCCCCCATATACACCGGATAGCCAAAAATGATGATGTCCGGTCCCGAACGAATGTCAATGCGCGGCGTCACGTTGCCCACCACGTTGGGGCGGTCGCTGTGGTCGCGCACGCTGATGCCCCGGTTGGTCGTAATCGCGTTGCGGAAAGCCGTCGTAAACGGCCCGCTGGGGCCCCACCAGTCGGAAATAACCAGGTTTTCCGCCTTATTCCCTTCAAACAAATTCGCATAGTTATAATGGCCGTGCAGCGAGATGTCCGCCTTGCCGCCCACGTTGTCATAGGAGTAGTTGTAGCTGAAGACGTTGCCGTTAGCCCCTTCTTTGACCATCATGGCGTGGCGCAGGGTGTGGAAGATGTTGTTCGTCACCAGTGAGTCGGAAGTAGAGTCTGCCAGAGTGACGCCGTAGCCGTGCCCGCCGTCGCCGTAGTCGTGAGCGTGGTGGAAATAGTTATCGCGGATCGTCAGGAAGCGGCTGTAAAAGGCCCAGACGTGGGCGCGGAAGGTGTTGTTCGATTCCACATAGCGCACCCAGCAGTTTTGCGCCTGCTCCATAGAAATGGTGAAGGCGTCGGCGGTGTCAATGCGTTCCAGGTAGAGGCTTTCGATGCCGGCATTCTCAATCGGATGCACAATGCGCAGACGCGGGTTCAGCGCTGCCTGATAATCCAGCCGCAGCGGCACATCCAGCGTAATCGTGTTGCCGTTCACCGCCGCCGCCCCCACCATCTGGCTCATCGAATAAATGCTGTAATCGGTGATCCAGTAATCCACCGTATACATCGCCTCTACGTCGTCATCCTGATACAGCCACAACAGCGTCCCCGGCGTGATGCCGCTGGCGTCCGCCACCTCCAACGTCGTGCTGCCCAGCGTGTAGCCAGCCGTGACCGCTATATCCACATTCTCCATGCTGCCCCGCATCTCCACGCCGCCGCGCTGCCCGCTGTTCGGGATATTAATCAACAGTCGCGTCTGCGTTGGCCCCGCCCCTTGCAGCACAATACCGCTCTTCAACTGCACAATCGTGCTGATGCGGTAATCCCCCTGCGGAACCCACACAAACCCGGGCGCCGCCGCCGCCTGAATGGCGGCGTTAAATGCCGGCCCATCATCCGTCACCCCATCCCCCGCCGCCCCAAAATCCATCACATTCACCCGATAATACGTGGCTGGAATCCCCCCCCGCACCCCCGCATCCCAGACCACCAACCGTTCTGGCGGAATCACATCGTTGGGCGTCGTTGCGGCGGCCGCCGTCATGCGCGCCGCCGCAAACGCTGCGCTCACCAAAAAACAAAGCGCCAGCGCCGCCAGCCAGCGCCGCTGCCAGGCGAACAAGTAGGAAACAACAAGGGGCGTTTTCATGCCTTTCTCCTTTGTAGGACAAATTACCAATCTGTCCAGCGTATCAATTGGGGTACATGTTAGAATTTTCTGGCGAGGAGGCGCACCGTTGGCGCTGACCACGACGCCTTCATTATACGGGTATCGCGGCAAAATTGCATAACGTTGAAAGGTATGAGGTATGAATGGCGGGCGGCAAGGGGGGACGCGCTGTTTTGTTGAGAAGATACTGCTGGTGGTGTAAAATATCCGCCAGTTAGCTGCCCCTGCATTGACACGTTTTTGACCGGTTTTCACTGATAATGGACGACCGGGTTAAATTTATTCGAGGTGCGCGATGTTCTCCCCGTTCCCTGGCATGGATCCTTATCTGGAAGGCTCCCTCTGGTTTGATGCACACCATGCCCTGGCAAATATGATCCGGCGGCAGTTGACGCCCCAACTTGGT
>CAZDSN010000754.1:0-2357 GCA_964507675.1 uncultured Ardenticatenaceae bacterium
AGGCCAGGATGTCGTTTACTTTGCGTGGCAGGTCAGGCACGTTTTGCCCCTGCCCATAAAAAACCAGGTGATCGCGCGCCGAGAGGTCTTCGTAAAGGGCGTGGGATTGCGGCATATACCCAATCTGCCGGCGCAGCGCCCACTTCTCCTTGAGCGGGTCCAACCCCAACACCCGCACCTCCCCGCCATCAGGTCGCAGCGCCCCCACCAACGCCTTAATCAACGTCGTCTTCCCCGCCCCATTTGGTCCCACCAGCCCATAAATCGCCCCTGCCGGCACACTCAAATCCACCCCCCGCAACGCCTGAATCTTCCCATACGCCTTCCGTAAACCACGCACTTCCACAGCGTTCATACCGCGTACCCTCAATAAAAACGTAGGACGGGCTTCCAGCCCGTTTCTCCGCCAATCCACCGTTTTGTCCTACAAATACGGTAACTACACAGGCCTTCTGGAATTTGACTGCGAAGAACGTGAAAACTGCCAGGTCTTTCTCCTTATCTTTGCGTTCTTCGCGTCTTGGCGGTGAATAGTTACCAAATACGTACAATGCCTGGCATTTTACGCCTGCAGCCAGACCGACAGGTCCCGCTGCAACATCTCCTGCAAGCGCAAAATGTCGTCACGGTACTCTCCCGTCAGCGCCGCGCGCAAATCCGGGTCAAACGGCGGCTTCCGCATGGGCCACGCATCCAACGCCCGCCGCGCCTGATGGCGCAGCCCCACCGGCGCCCACCGCCGCCCCATACCCTTCACCCGCCCACTCGCCAACAGGCGATATAGCCGCGCCAGCCGCGGCAGCCCGCTTTTATTTGGTGACAGCGCCGCCCGCGGCGTAAAGCCCGCATCCACCCCCAGAAAACGAAAAACCTCTTGCGCCACAGCCGCCGCGTCCGCCTGAAAATCGTCGTAAAGACAGACGCACAGCCGCGCCCTCTCAAAATGCGCCAGATAACGTTGCAGTTGCCCTGCATAATACCCCATCTGGCGATAATGCCATAACTGCTCCCATCCCCCGGCAATCCGCTCTGGCTCCGCCTGCAAAGCCGCCGCAAAATCCAGCGTCTCCCGCCCATCCCGCACCAGGTGCCAATAAGCGGCGTAGGCGCGGTCAGCCGGGTGGCGCAGGATGGCGATCAGGCGCACGAAAGGCAGGTGTTGGGCTATGCGGGCAGCGGCTAAAGGATGGTACAGGTAAGCCGTGGAGGCTTCCCCCACCGCCGCGGCTGCGCCAGCCGCGGCAAACTGCCGTTGATAGGCCGCCCAACTGGTGACCACATAAGGGCTGAGGGCGGCCCAATCGCCTGGCCCATGGACTTCCAGTTTTTGCTCCATCCAGGCAAAGAAGCTAGGTTCCTTGTTGGGCGATAGAAACAGGTCGGGGTGTTGGCTAAGGGTGTGGCTAAGGGCGGTGGTGCCCGCTTTGGCCGCGCCGATGAGGAGGAAGTTGGGGAGGCGGTTCATGCCAGCAATTATACCCTCTCACCCCAACCACAAACAGGGATAAAAAAATGCCGCTTGACCCAGGTAACGCATCGCGTTACTATAAGTGGTAATGATTAAGAGTTTTGCAGACAAAGAAACAGAAAAGATTTTCGGGCGGCAATTTTCAAAAAAGCTGCCCCCCGACATTCAGCATAAGGCGCGACTCAAGTTAGAGATTTTAGACGCTGCCGAGTCGCTCCAAGATTTACGTGTGCCCCCATCTAACCATCTGGAAAAGTTAAGCGGCAATCGCCAGGGGCAACACAGCATTCGGATTAATAACCAATGGCGCATCTGTTTTGTCTGGAAAACCAAAGACGCTTATGCTGTTGAAATTGTGGATTATCATTGAGGAGTGACAACCATGTCTGAGCGAAAATTGCCTCCCATTCATCCCGGTGAAATTCTGCTGGAAGAATTTCTCAAGCCGATGGGACTGAGTCAATATCGGCTGGCAAAAGATATTAGCGTGCCGAGACGGCGAATTAATGAAATTGTGTTAGGCAAACGCGCGGTTTCACCGGATACAGCGTTGCGTTTAGCGCGTTACTTTGGCATGTCGGAGCGGTTTTGGATGAATTTACAGACGCGCTACGATTTGGAAATTGAAAAAGACCGCCTGGCGGAGACGCTGGAAACCGAAGTGCGCGTGTATCAACCGCACCCGGCTTAACGTCACAGCCAAAAGCTTGGGGCGGCGCACTGCCGAACCCGGTCACCACGCCGGTGCGCTTTCGCGCCGCCCAAACGTGGCGCCCAGTGCGTAACTAACGGTGGCGTTCGGTCGGACGCTGACGCCGCCGGCCGAACGCCGCGCTCCTTCGAAAATAGATTCACGCGGAGACGCGGAGGACGCGGAGAAAAATGTAGG
>CAZDSN010000755.1:0-2356 GCA_964507675.1 uncultured Ardenticatenaceae bacterium
ACCACGCGCCCACTTTCGGCGTAACCCGCCTGAGGGTTCAGGTAGCCGTCTACAAACACGCCTTCGCGCCAGGCGGGAAAGCGGGCGGCGATGTCCAGAGCATTCAACCGTTCTGGCTGGTGTCCCCGCTTTTGCAGCATCTGGTAGCTTTCGTATTCGTAGCTGTGGGGGGACATGGGCGTGGTGTTGAGGAACAACATGCCCACTTCGTGGTAGAGGGGTTCGGCAAAAAGGGTTTTGTTCCAGGTCAGCCAGCCCTGGCGGGCGGCTTCGCCCATGCGCATGTACAGTTCATCCGCGCCATAGTCCATGCGCACAGCTTTGCTGATGTCCGTGGAGGCCGCCAGTTCGTGGGGCAGGGGTCCAGGATCGAGCAGCGCCACGCGATAGCCGCGCTGGCGCAGTTCAATGGCGGCGGTGAGGCCAAAAATGCCGGCGCCCACCACAATAATCTCGTAGCCTGTTCCCGTCATCCCGTTGCTTCCATCTTCCACCATCCGCCGCCGTCTTTCCGGGAGTTCCCCATGCGCAGGGCGCACCGCGTCGCACGTAAACATAACCACAGATTTCGCAGATGACGCAGATTTTACCCGGCATTTTCGCCGCGCCTTCTGCGTCTCCGCGTGAGACTGTTTTGAAGGGGAAGCGCGGCAGGCGACCAATGGGCACTATTATGACGCACGCCAAAGAAAAGACAAACGTTTGTGGCGGTTGGGCAAATGGTTAGAGGAATTTTTCGGCGTGGTGACAGGCAACCCAATGTCCCTGGTTTGCCGACCCCAGGTTACGGGGGAGTGGGTCGGTATGCCGGCATTCGGCGGTGACATGCCGGCATCTCGGATGAAAACGGCACCCTGGCGGCGGCTGCGCCGGATTAGGCGCATCCCCCTCCAAAATCAAGCGCTGTCGCTCCTCCTCCCGGTCTGGGTCAGGCACAGGAATGGCGGACAGCAGCGCCTGCGTATAAGGGTGCAGCGGCTGCTCGTAAATGGCGTCCCGTTCCCCCATTTCCACAATGCGCCCCAGATACATCACGGCTACGCGGTCGCTGATAGAGCGCACTGCCCCTATATCGGGAGAAATGAACAGGCAGGCCAGCCCCCGTTCGCGCCGTAGCCCGTCCAGCAGATTAGCCACCTGCGCCTGAACAGATGCATCCAGCGCCGAAACCGGTTCATCGGCGACAATGAACCGGGGTTCTGTGGCCAGGGCGCGGGCAATGCCAATGCGCTGCCGCTGCCCGCCAGAGAATTCATGCGGATACCGCTGCGCATAGTATGTGTTCAGGCCGACCAGATTGAGCAGCTCCCTGACGCGCTCTTTGCGCCGCGCGCTGTCGCCCACGTTGTGCACTTCCAGCGGTTCGCTCAGAATTTGCCCCACCGTCATGCGCGGATTGAGCGCGGCGTAAGGGTCTTGAAAGATCAGCTGCATCTGGCGGCGCATTTTGCGCGCTTCCCGGTCGTTCATCCAGGTCAAGTTTTGCCCGCCAAAGAGGATTTCCCCACTGGTTGGCTTGATCAGATTCAGCAACATACGCCCAACGGTTGTCTTGCCGCTGCCGCTTTCCCCGACTAACGCCAACGTCTCGCCGCGGCGAATAGCGAAGCTGACGCCGTCTACTGCCTGAACTGCGCCCACCTGCCGCCGCAGCGCGCCCTGGCGAATGGGATAATGTTTCTTCAGGTTGCGGGCCTCAATCAAGATGTCGTGACCGTTGTTCTGGCTCATGCCTTATCTCCAAATCTATAAAGAAGCGAATCAGGATTTCACACATGACGCCGAGAAAATCTGCGCTATGGGCGTTATCTCAGGTACGGCGGGCGGCGATGATTTCGGCCATGATGGAGAGGGCAATCTCTTCCGGCGTTTGCGCGTTGATGTCCAGGCCAATGGGACCGCGAATGCGATTGACGAGGTGGGCGGGAATGCCGGCATTCGCCAACCGCTCTCTTCTCTTTGCCTGCGTTCTCTGGCTGCCCAATGCGCCCACGTAAAAAGCAGCGCTGGGCAATACAATTTTCAGAGCCGGATCGTCAATTTTGGGATCGTGCGTCAGCATGGCTACGGCTGTAGATTGGTTGAGCTTTACCTGCGCCAGCGCCTTGTCGGGCCACGCCTGAATGAGTTGATCGGCGTGGGGGAAGCGGGCGGCGCTGCCAAAGGCGCGGCGCGGGTCAATGACGATGGTGCGGTAGCCCAGGGTGCGCGCCATGTGCGTCAGGGCCACGGCAATATGCACGCCGCCGACCATGATCAGCGTGGGCAGGGGCAAAATCGCCTCGACGAACAGTTCGCAGGGCTGCGGCTGCGTCAAAACCAGGCGGCGGGTGCGTCCTGCGGTCAGGGCTTGTTG
>CAZDSN010000756.1:0-2346 GCA_964507675.1 uncultured Ardenticatenaceae bacterium
AATCAAATGTCGCAGGAGAGTCACTAGAAAAAGAACTGGAAAATATTTTATCTACCAAACCGATTTGCTGATAACTGTAATCCCCAGCAAAAGCATGGACACTAACTTGTTCCATGAAGAAACCATCTTTCGAAACGATCAAATGATCTTGTGGATCAGAGACCCACACATTCGAGAACTGAAAGTGACCATATTCATCTGTTTCTGTACTATTCTTGCCTACACTCACTTTAGCCCCAAGAACAGGCTTGCCATAAGCATCGAACACTGAACCGGTGAGATTGGATTGAACATACTTGGGAGGAATCGGTATTTCTATTTTAGTATCCACCTCGTCCGTTTGTCTGCAGCCCGCTAACAAAATAGTCAGAAGACAAAGACCAAAGAATATAGATTTCTGATGAAAGTAGCTTTTCATATGGGTAAATACTCAGGAGGATACCAAAACGTTGCACGCGGTTGCAAATTTATCTATTCCCTATGAAACATAGGCCTTTGTGTCTGAAATTGGGGATAAAGCATTGTGCTGAGCTGTTTTGATCCTTTCCTGGGGGGTGTAAAGTGAAATATGCGCCGCTGGAAGACATTTTTTTTAATTAAAAATTTTATGGGACAAAATAGGGAGATTTCGATCCAAAATTCTGAAATAATTCAAAACGATCATGCTTTGTTTCCAAGCAGAGTGGAAAGGCAAATGATCTTTTTGAGCGCAAATGACGCTTACAGGTAATCCGAGGAAGGTTTGTCAAATTGATGTATGAATTTAAGAATTTGAGAATTAGCTTTGCAACAACTCAAAAATTTATTACTCATGGGTTGGTTATCCAGGTTTTTAACTTCCTCGATTGGCCAAAAGCTGATTATGAGTTTGTCGGGCATATTTTTAATGGTATTTATCATTATTCACTTGCTCGGAAATTTACAGCTTTTGAAGTCAGATGGAGGTGAAGCATTCAACACTTACGCTTACCTTATGAAGCATTTTGTTCCGATCAAAATCGTCTCCTATGTCCTTTATTTGTCTATTTTAGTACATGCAATTCAAGGTACTCTGCTCTTTATAAATAATCGTGGAGCCAAGGGGAGCAAGTACGCTGTCAACTCTAATATCGGCTTGCATTGGGCTTCCCGTTATATGATGCATTTTGGGGCAATCATTTTTATATTTTTGATGATTCACCTGTACCAATTTTGGTTGCAAATGAAAATGGGAGTATTGGAGCAAGTGGAATATGCTTCGCTTGACCATAAGGTGTACAACTTGTACAAACCTTGTATAGAAGTGTTTTCCAATCCTCTGTTTGTCGCTTTTTATGTCGTTTCGATGGTGGTACTCGCCTTTCACCTGGCACATGGATTTTGGAGCGCTTTTCAGACTTTGGGTATCAGCCACAAGAAGTATCAGCCTCTGATTAAGTTTGTGGCAATGGTTTATTCTATACTCATTCCTCTGGGTTTTGCTGCAATTCCAGTCATTGTATATTTCAGCAATCAATAATTCATTGTAAAAACCAAGACCGGAGAAATTCCGGGAATATAAAAATTGCGGTTTTATGTCATTAAATTCAAAAATTCCTCAAGGAGAACTCGCTTCCAAATGGACGAAGTACAAATCCAGCATACCTCTGGTTTCTCCTGCAAATAAAAGAAAACTGGACGTAATCGTCGTGGGTACAGGACTCGCAGGAGGTGCAGCAGCTGCCAGTCTGGGAGAGCTCGGTTACAACGTGCATTGCTTCACCTTTCATGATAGTCCTCGGAGAGCACACAGTATTGCGGCTCAGGGAGGGATCAATGCAGCAAAAAACTATCAGAACGACGGAGACAGTGTGTACCGCCTTTTCTATGATACCATCAAAGGTGGTGATTACCGGGCTAGGGAAGCTAACGTATATCGTCTATCTGAAGTCAGTGCGGCAATTATTGACCAAGCCGTTGCACAAGGTGTTCCTTTTGCAAGGGAATACGGAGGATTGTTGGAAAACAGGTCTTTTGGAGGCGTTCAGGTGTCGAGAACATTCTACGCAAGGGGGCAGACCGGTCAGCAATTGTTGATAGGCGCCTATCAGTCCTTGTCACGTCAGATCGCTTTGGGAAATGTAAAAATGTACAATAGGCACGAGATGCTGGATTTGGTCATCATCGATGGCAAGGCCAGAGGCATCATTGCCCGCAATCTGCTTACGGGCAAGCTCGAGAGATTTGGTGCTCACGCCGTGGTACTCGGTACGGGTGGATATGGCAATGTCTTTTATCTCAGCACAAATGCCATGGGTTCCAATGCTACAGCTGCCTGGAAATCCGTGAAAAGAGGAGCTCTAATGGCCAACCCTTGCTTTACCCAGA
>CAZDSN010000757.1:0-2342 GCA_964507675.1 uncultured Ardenticatenaceae bacterium
CCTCGCCCTCTCCGAAAGCCCCCTTCCCCCAGGGGGAAGGGGGTTGGGGGATGGGTGTCCTCACCTGGGGGTGTCCTCACCCCCGTTTACCGGATTATTTTCAGACCCCCTAAATGGGCAGGGCAATAGAAAAGATGGCGCCGCCGCCAGGGCGGTTTTCCGCCCAAATACGCCCGCCGTGCGCTTCCACAATCCCTTTAGCAATAGATAATCCCAAACCAGTGCCGCCGATGCTGTTGCCGGCATTCAACCGGTAAAACTTGCTAAAAATATGCCCCAACTCCCCCTCCGGCAAACCAGGCCCCCGGTCTTTGACCGCGACGATCACACTTTGCTGCTCCTGATACGCTTCGATCTCTATCAACTCGTGCGCAGGGGCGTATTTGACAGCATTGTCCACCAGGTTTACCAGGGCCTGCACCATCAGCGTCAGGTCAATAGACACTGCCGGCAAATCGTCTGGAATCAGCCGCTTTACCTGGCGTCCCTGTAGTTGGTTGGGCATCTGCGCCAGGGTGGCCCCCACCAACTCTGAAACATCATAAGGCTGGCGGGTAACTCTTAAAGCCCCCGATTCCAACCGCGTCATGTCCAGCAGGTTACCCACCAGCCGGTTCAGCTTCAGCGCCTCTTCCCAGGCGGCATAAGTCAAATCCTGCCGCGCTGGTTCTGAAAGCAAGTCAGCGTCATCCAGCAAACTGCTCAATGCCCCCGTAATCGTCGCCAGCGGCGTGCGCAAGTCGTGGGAAATGGAGTTGAGCAGCGTCGTTTGCAGCTTTTCCGTCTCCTCCAGCAGGCGAGTGCGTCGCGCCTGCTCTGCCAGGTTGGCCTTTTCCAGGGCCAGCGCTACCTGGCTGGCGAATGAAGCCAGAAAACGACGCTGCTCACTGGTGAAGGTGTTCGTCGCAAATTCGATAGACATCACCCCAATGACCTGCCCGGAAGTTTGTAGAGGCAAATAATACCCCTTAACGCCGGTCAATGTTTCTGTGTAGCGCCCTGCCGGTTGCCCGTGGCGGAAGACCCAATCGGCCACGGCGTAACCATCTGAGTCCAGGTGAAAGTCGGGTGTGCCGGCATATAGCGTCAAGCGTTCCCCGCCTTCATCCGGCAAAAATACAGCCGTGGCGCTGTTAAACGTCGTCTTGACATGATTCACGCCTGTCTGGGCAATCTCTCCCAGCGTAGAGACGACCGCCAACCGCTGGCTGAGCTCATACAGCGCCGCCGTCTGCGCTTCGCGGCGGCGCGCCGCCAGCGTCTGCTCATGCGCGCGAGCGGCCAGCGTGCTGATCACCAACCCCACCGCCAGCAGCCCAATGAACGTGATCACGTATTGGACGTCGGTCACGGCAAAGGTGTAATAGGGCGGCACAAAAATCAGGTCGAAGGCGACGACGCTCAGCAGCGAGGCAAAGATTGCCGGCCCATGCCCCAACCAGACAGCCGTCAACATCACCCCGACCAGATAAAGCATGACCAGGTTGGTCGGATTGACAACCGGCCGTAACGGTATGCCGGCCAATGTAGCCAACAACACCAGACCGGCGCCGGATAAAAAAGCCTGCCAGTTAAGCGGCTGCCTGGCTGCCGGCTGGCGCTGCCCCGCTGCCCGCGCCGGCTCCTCTTTGCCGCTAATAACGTACACATCCACGTCCTGGCTGTGGCGCAGAATCTGGTCAATAATGGACCCGTGCAGCCACTCCCGCCAGGGCGACCGCAGCGGTTTGCCGGCTACAATTTTGGTGACATTCCGGCTCAGGGCGTAGCTAGTCAGGGTTTCGGCCACAGAATGGCCGCTCAGCCGGACGGTTTGCGCCCCTAACTCTTCCGCCAGGCGCAGGGTGCGCGCCACGCGCTCTTCATCCGCTTTGGACAGGCCGGCGTCTCCAGGCGTTTCCACGTAGGCGGCAATCCATTCCGCATCCAGCCGCCGCGCCAGCCGCCGCGTGGTGCGTACCAACCGTTCGCTTAACGGGCTGGGGCTGACACACACCAACAACCGTTCTCCGGCGGGCCAGGGGCCAGAAATGGCGTGGGTTTGCATGTAGGCCCGCATCTGTTCATCCACGCGGTCGGCAGTCCGGCGCAGGGCCATTTCCCGCAGCGCCGTCAGGTTTCCCGGCCGGAAGAATTTGCGCAGCGCCTGTTCTGCCTGCGCCGGCAAATACACTTTGCCCGTTTCCAGGCGGCGCAGCAGTTCATCCGGCGGCAGGTCTATTAGCTCAATTTCGTGCGCCTCATCTAGAATGTAATCCGGCACAGTCTCGCGCACCGTCACGCCCGTCACCTGGCGCACCACGTCGTTGAGGCTTTCCAGGTGTTGCACATTGACGGTGGTG
>CAZDSN010000758.1:0-2340 GCA_964507675.1 uncultured Ardenticatenaceae bacterium
GCTGGCGCGGATAGGCGCTGGCCTTATCGGGAATGCCCACGCGCGCCAACTGCTGGATGGCAACCCGTTCCGCTTCGGCTTTGTCTCGCTTGCGTACCAGCCGCTGGGCGATCGTGATATTTTCCAGGGCTGTCAGATGCGCAAACAGGTTGAACTGCTGGAATACCATGCCCACTTCGGCGCGCATACGGTTAATGTTTGTGTCTTTGGCCTCCAGATGCACGCCGTCTATCCATACTTCGCCCAGGGTGGGCAGTTCCAAATGGTTAATGCAGCGCAGCACGGTGCTTTTGCCTGATCCACTGGGACCAACAATAACAACCACTTCCCCCTGCCGGATGGTCAGGTTAACGGCTTTGACCGCCCGCACATTGCCAAAATATTTGTGCAGATCGTGGAGCTCGATGATGTTGTCGCCCAATTTTTTATCGGCCATCTTGCCGTAACCTCCTTTCATACCAGCGCAGCAGCAGACTGAGAACGATGGTCATGGAGAGATAGAGAAAGGTCAAGACCAGATAGGATTCGCGGAAGCGGAAGGAGCTGCCGGCATGTAATCGGGCCAACTGCGTGATGTCCCGTACTGCCAGCACGGACACCAGGGAGGAGTCCTTGAGCATGGCAATGAAATCGTTGCCCAATGCCGGCAAAATGTTACGAATCGCCTGGGGCAAGATAATGTGTCGCATGGCCTGCCCCGCCGTCATCCCTAAGGAGCGGGCTGCCTCCATCTGCCCATGCGCGACTGACTCGATCCCGGCCCGGAACACTTCCGCCAGATAAGCGCCATAAATGATGGCCAGGGCGGCGATAGCCCGCGAGTTGTTAGAAATGGCCCGCCCTTCCAGTCCAATTAACTCTACAGCTGCCGGCACAATAACATAAGCCAGCGTGAAAATAAGCACCAGGGTGGGCACGCCGCGCACAAACTCCACGTAGGTAATCGCCAGATTCCGAATGAGGATATTGTGACTGATCCGCCCTAACCCCGCCAGCAACCCCAGCCCCATTGCCACCAGGAAGGCAGCCAGCGTTGTATAGATAGTCAGGGAAATGCCCTGGCCAATGAACTGCATGACCTCCCCTTGCAGCAAGTTGCTAAAACTGCCCAGGCCGCCCTTAATAAACTCAAAAGCCCGATTGTACTCCTCCCCCACGATAAGGGCGTACCCCATCAAGAGGAGAAACCCGAAAATAATAACCAGCCACCAGGGAAAGGCGCGCCAATCGAAATTGTTCGCCCGATGTCCGCGCGCTTGCTGCTCAATAGTCGCCATGTGACCTCCGCAACAATAAATGGAGGGAATGTCCGCCCTCCAGTTTCCTTCCAATCAGGGATTGATTAAAAAAAAGCGGCGGACGAAGGGATCGTCCGCCACTTTTTGTCACACTCATTTACGCGCAGGCGCCCAACCTATTGAATGTCGTCATAGGTCAGCGTAAACTTGTCGGAGAAATATTGATCGGCCAGAGCATCCAGTGTGCCATCTTCGCGCATGGCCTGCAAGGCCATATTCACCGGCTCAACCAGATCGCTGCCCTTGGGGAAAATGAAGCCAAGCTGATCACTGGAGAGGGATTCGCCCGTCAGCTTCAAAGCGTCGGCATTAACGCCAACGTACCCCTGCCCTGCTGTTTCGTCCATGATCACCGCGTCAATATCGCCAGCAATCAGCGCCTGTACAGCAAAGGGGAACTGCTCATAAGCCTGGACACGGTCCGCGCCAACGAGGGCGACGGCGGTCTCGTAGTTAGTCGTACCCGGCTGGGAACCAACTATCAGGCTGGCATCGGCGGCCAGTTCCTCAGCAGAAGTGAAGCGTTCTTCGTCAATGCGCGCCAGGATACGCTGCTCAATGCTGATGTAGCCATCGGAGAAATCCACGATCTCCTGGCGATCCGGCGTGATGGTGATGCCGTCGGCGGCGGCGTCATACTGCCCATTGGCGACAGCCTGGATCATGCCTTCCCAGGCAGCCTCTACGTAAACGGGCGTGCAGTTCAGCCGTTCGCAAAGGGCGTTCCAGGCATCGTAATCCCAACCGCCCGGCTCGCCACTCTCCAACGAAATGTAGTTGAAAGGCAGATAGGCGTTTTCGACAGCGATGGTGACTTCGCGCCCGCCCAGATCGGGCAGTTCGGTGCTCGCGCTGTCGTCGCCGGCAGATGTTTCATCGCCGGGTTCGGCGGTCGGTTCGGTTCCGCCGCAAGCTGTCAGAGCCAACAAAGAAGCAAATACAGCCAGGAACAACAGAAATTTTCTCTGCATCTCTTCTATCTCCTCAATTAGGTGTGAAACGTCAATATTTGCTGCCGCACGAACAGGCAGCAAGTCAATTA
>CAZDSN010000759.1:0-2334 GCA_964507675.1 uncultured Ardenticatenaceae bacterium
CGCAGATTTGTTTTGTGGGGCGGCTTGGGAGTGGCTTCACTGACCACTGACCACTCGCCACTCACCACTATTTTCAAAGGAGTTGTGTCAATGGAAAGTGGTTTTGCGGAAATTCTCCATCGCCTTGTCATCATCATCCACGTGGCAGCCGGCAGCCTCACCCTGATCGCGGGCGTCGTCAACCTGCTCAATAAGAAAGGGGGGCGGCAGCACATTCGTTGGGGCCGTTTTTACTTCTGGTGTATGTTCACCATCTTTGTTACCTCCCTCATCTCCCTGGTATTCTTTGTCAGCAGCCCCCTCGTCTTCCTGATCAACGTGTTCGCCTTCTATCAAGTCTTTTCAGGGCGGCGCGTGGTGCTGCGCAAACGGTTGGACCTGACCCGCCAGGTGGCTAGACTGGACTGGGGGGTGGCTGCCGGCACCAGCGTGTTTGGCGTCGGCGCTTTGTTGTGGAGCGTTTCCCCCCTTTGGGGCGGGCGGGAAATGAACTCGCTGCCGCTGACCATTTTGATCGCCTGGTTTAGCTGTTTTACCATTTACCTGGCGGGCAACGATATACGCTTCTTCCAAAACCCTTCCACTGACCGCCGTTGGTGGTGGTATCACCACATGAACTACATGATTGGCTCCTTCACCTCTGCCGTCACCGCCGTGATCGTGACCAATCTCCACCGCATCCCTTTCATTCCGCCAGAAATTGGCTGGATTTTCTGGCTCCTGCCAGGCGCTATCGGGCTGGTAGGAACCTTCGTCTGGATCCGCTACTATCGCCGCCTGTTTAACCGCCAATCCGGCAAAACAGCCAAACCTGCAGCCAGACCCACGCCCATCGAACTACCCCGCCACCTGACCGCTGCCCTGGTAGCTCTGCTGCTTGTCGCCATTGCCGCCGCCGTCAGCATTCCGGCTGCTCGCCCCCCGGCCCCCGCCCCGGCTACTGCCCCCGCAGATACCTTTTCTGCCGCGCGCGCCAGCCAATACGTTCAGGACATTAACCAGCTACCCCACCCCATGGGCTCGACAGCGCACGCACAGGTGCGCGATTACTTGCTGGCGCAGTTGCGCGCCCTGGGCCTGGAGCCAGAGCAGCAGACGGGCGTTGGTGTACAGATTGGAGGCAACGGCGCCGGCAGCGTTACCAACATCATGGCCCGCATTCCGGGTGCCCGCATTCCGGGCCAGGCCAGCAGTCAGGCTGTGCTGCTGATGTCCCATTATGACTCCCCACCCACAACCCCCGGCGCGAACAATGATGGCGCCAATCTGGGCGGCATTCTGGAAACCATTCGCGCCCTCAAAGCCGCCCCGCCGCTGCAAAATGACGTGATCATTTTCATTTCCGACGGGGAAGAGTTTGGCTCTTTTGGTTCGCAGATATTCATTGACAAACACCCCTGGGCGCAAGACGTAGGCGTCGTCTTTAATTTCGATACACGGGGCACAGCGGGCGCGTCGTTGTTGTATGAAACCAGCGCCAGCAACGGCTGGATGATTCGTGAATATGCTCGCGCTGTGTCCCGCCCGTTTAGCAACTCCCTGGCTTACGAAGTATACCGCCGCCTGCCTTTCGACACGGATTTCACCGTCTTTAAGCGCGCGGACTACTCTGGCTTCAACTTTGCCTACATTGATGGCTACCCTTACTACCATTCCCCCCTGGACACAGTGGCCCGGCTAAATCAAGCCAGCCTGCAAAGCCACGGCGAGCAAATGCTGGCGCTGACGCAGCACTTTGGCAATCTAGACTTGAGCCAGACAAAAGCTGGCAATGCCGTCTATTTCGATGTCTTGCAACGCTTCCTGGTGCATTACAGCGGCAGCCTGATGTGGCCGTTGACGATGGCGCTGCTGCTGGCCTTTGCCGGCATTTGCTTCTGGGGCGTGCGTCGTGGTCAAATGGCCTGGAAAGGCATCCTCAGCGGTCTGGGCGGCTTTGCCCTCAGCCTGGCGGCGGGCGCGCTGGTCGTCACCCTCATCTGGCAGCTTGTCAGCCTGCTGCACCCCGACTACGCCTTCCTGCTCCTGGATGTCTATAACAACCTGGTTTACCGCCTGGCTTTCGCGGCCCTGTCGTTGGGTATCAGCGCCCTCATCTATAACCGTTGGTTTGCCCGCCAGGAATTGTTAAACCTGATGGCTGGCGCCGGCAGTCTGTTCCTCATTTTGCTCCTGGTTACAGGCTTTCTGGCTCCTGGCGCTACCTATCTGTGGGCCTGGCCCCTCCTCTTTCTCTTGCTGAGTCTGGTTTACTTACTGCGCCAGCGCAATCTGGCGAGCGCCGGTGCGCGGGACGCCGTTGTGCTTACCCTGCTGTCGCTGCCTGCCATTCTT
>CAZDSN010000760.1:0-2333 GCA_964507675.1 uncultured Ardenticatenaceae bacterium
AATGACCCGGCCCAACCCACTGCCGACGTGCCTGTGACCTTAACCATCATACCGGTAGGGCCTGTACTCAATCTGACGCCTACGACGCTGATGGCTACCGTCAACGCGGGGGATTCCACGGTAAAAACCCTGACTTTGAGCAATGAGGGGGATCAAAGTTTGACCTGGAATCTGGTAGAAAACGTTTCCTGGCTTAACCTCAACTCCAGCAGCGGCACAATTGCGGCTGGCGGGAACCGTATCATCCAGGTGACATTCAATGCGACCAACCTCACCCCTGGCAGTTACAACACCACGCTGACGCTCAACACCAACGATCCGCAGGCCAGCCAGGTCACAATTCCGGTGACGCTCACGGTGCTGCCGGCACCCCCCGCTGTCAGCGTGAGCAGCAACGTCGTGACAAGCTCGCTGCTGCCGGGCGAGTTCAGCATAGAAACGATCACCATCAGCAACCAGGGCGGCTCTGACCTGACGTGGAGTCTGGTCCCTGGTGGAGCCATATCCTGGCTGACTATTGACCCCGGCAGCGGGTTGCTGCCGGCCAGCACGTCAATTGACGTCAACTTCACTTTTAACGCTGCCGGCCTGTCTCCAAACAGCTATACGGCCACGATCCTACTCAACAGCAATGATCCTAATCAGAGTAGCATTGCGCTACAAATCACTCTGGAGGTGGATGTCATCCAATACACAATATATACACCGTTAATTTTGCGCTAAAAACAGCCAGCCTGGCAGCCTGGTAAACAGCCCGGCATTTTGCAGGGTGATTTTACCCAATTGCTCTGATGGTTGGATCAATGTCCGTAAAGCTAACGTGAACCATGTGTTAGGAATCATGAGAAAACTGGCTGAAAACGTATTTTTCTCCCTGTTTATGCCTCTACTATGATACAAAACAGGACTAAAGGGCATATTGGCAACCTGTTGACCACATAATGCTCTTTGCACAGTAATGCAATTGTGCGTACAATCACTTTTCATAAGAGGCGTTCAGAAATCACCCTGGGGTTTCGATTACTGTTCAACATTTTCAAAGTTTTGGAGGGATTATGAACCAATATGTGAGTTCATTCGGCAAGATGAAGTATCTGCTAATCGCGCTCTTTGTCGCGGGGCTTCTGTTCGCTGTGACCGAACGAGCCATGGCTGGTAGCCCCCCGCTTGAGCCTGACGATTTTTCAGAAGTAGTCGAACAAGGCATGGGAGAACGGGCCAATGGATGGGCCTGGTCCATGCAATGGTGGGACGGCTACCTCTATGTTGGCACGAACTATAACTGGCATTGTGCTGAAGTATTAGCTCAGGCCCGCAACTCCTTTGGTATCATCCCTTACCCGCCCAATGACCCAGACATTGACTGCCCCGATGATGAGCTGGCCATTGACATGCGCGCCCAAATCTGGCGTTGGGATCCTGGCTCTGACCTGTGGACACAAGTCTATGTCGCCCCCACACAGGTTTTCACCGAGTTTGTGCGCCTGGGTGGCACGATTGTCAATCCTATCACGGAGACAGTTCCGATTCCGCCGACCGATATCGCTGTAGATATTGGCTATCGCGGTATGACTGTCTTTGAGGAACCGGATGGTACGGAAGCGCTATATGTGACGGCGATCAGCCCCAGTTTCGTAGGTTACAAGATCCCGCCGCGCGTGCTGCGCTCTACTGACGGCGTCAACTTTGCGCCACTGCCCCAAGACCCAGGCACAGTACTGGGCAGCATCCAGAAGACCAGCATTCGTAACCCAACCGTGCACGTGGGCAGCGATGGAGTCAGTCGCCTATACATCCAATCTGGCAGCAGCAAAGGTAGCGGCGCTCTCTTTGAAGCGGCCGACCCGGCAGGGGGGAATGACAATTTCCGCAAAATCCAGCCGCAGGATGGCAATGGCGAATTGATGAAAGTCAGTTCTGTCGCTTCCTGGGAAGGGTATCTCTACCTGGGCATCCGTGATACCGAAACGGGCTTCAAAGTTCTGAAGATGGATACCACAGGTGGACCGCTGCCATATCCCCATGAGATAATCATTGACGAAGGCGGTTATGCCAGCTACGCCCTGACCGAAGTGCTCAACGTGGAAATTTTGAGCATGCAGGCTTTTGACTGTTACCTGTACGTCGGCGGTAATGGCATCACGGTTGGCACTGTTCCGGGTCTGAATGATCCCGCCGAATTGTTCCGCCTGAGCAAAGACGGCAGTTGGGACCTGGTGGTTGGGGAATCCCGCATAGGGACGCCTATTGGCGACATTGACCCCATTAGCGGCTGGCCTCCTGGATTCGCCAACAACTATAACGGTCACATGTGGCGCATGGAAGTCCATAAT
>CAZDSN010000761.1:0-2328 GCA_964507675.1 uncultured Ardenticatenaceae bacterium
CAGGCGCCCCCTTTCGGAGGGTGGCGTTTCTGCCTGGCGAACGAAGTACGTCCCCAGGCGGAGTAATCCTTTCCCGACCGTCTGTAACAATCGGCTGCGCCAGTCTGATTCGCTCATAAGGTCGCAACTGAGACTGGCGCAATCTCCAAGATTGCGCCAGTCTATACACGCTTCTATCCCCGCTCCAGCCGGTTGAACGCCAGGTGGACCGATTCAATAGCCACTGTTCGCGCCAGCGCATCCAACGGCGCGCCGCGCCATTCGCACGGCCAGGCGTCTAGCAAGTTCCAGCGCATCACTTCCCCCACGCCAGCGCTGTCCAGCATGATGATAGAGACGTTCTTGCGGTCCGCCTGTCCTTCCACAGAACGCAAAAACCAATCCCACAACTCACGCGACACGGTCACGCCATAGCGCAGGGTAACAGTGGCATAATCTACCGGGCCGGGCAGGGTTTGCACAATCTGGTTCTGCCCCGCCTCGCGGTATTTAATCACTTCTACTTTGGCCCCCAGGCCGCTGCATTCCACAAAATGGCCCGCCGTGATGCCATCAATTTCCATTTTGAAATTGTAAGAGCGGTACGGTTCGACAAAGGTTCCTGGTTGGGCCCCCGTTTGATCAGCCATTAGCGACCTCCTTCAGTTTCGGTTTCCGTGCCGCCCTCATACTGGCTGATACGGAAGATGATAAACTCGGCAGGTTTGACAGGCGCAATGCCGATGAGGGTGGTGACGATGCCGGCATTGATATTCTCCGGCGGGTTCGTCTCCTCATCGCACTTCACGAAAAACGCCTCCTCCGGTGTGCGCCCCATCAAAGCCCCATCCCGCCACACCCGCGTCAGAAAAGCGCCAATGTCCCGCCGGATGGATTTCCACAACGTCTGGTCATTGGGCTCAAACACGATCCAGCGCGTGCTGTTGGCGATGGATTCCTCGATCATGTTGAACAGACGGCGCACATTCACGTAGCGCCATTCGCTGCTGCCATCATCCAGCGTGCGCGCCCCCCAGACGGTGACACCCTGCTGCGCAAAGAAGCGGATGACGTTAACGCCTGCCGGGTTAAGTACGCCCTGCTCCTGCCGCGTAATGGGATGGGTGACGTTTAATGCCCCGCGCACGCTCTCATTGGCTGGCGCTTTGTGCACGCCGCGGGTGGCGTCGGTGCGCGCCCAAATGCCGGCAACGTACCCCGAAGGCGGCGTCGTTATCTGACTGTAGGGCGGCAGCGCCGCATTCACCACCAGCCAGGGATAATAAACCGTCCCATAGCCCCCCTTGGACAGGCGCGGACGCCGCCCTGTGCCCGCGGTTGCCCCTTCTCCACCAGCGCTGGCCGCCGCCACCGTCGTCAGATCAGCCACGTCATCCACCATGGCCGGGCCATCTAAAATAGCCACCCGATCCTTCATATTCTCGCAGTGCGTCAGCAGCGCTTCATACGAACTGACGTCGGTATAACCCGGCGCAGCCACAATCGCTACCTCATCTATCTGCTCTAACAGGTCCAAACCGCCGCGCGCCGATGACCGTTTGCCGCCAGTTCCCGTGATGGGTTTGTCCTTTTCTACCGCCACCACATAGCAGCGCGACCCGCCGTTCTGGAAAAAGCCATACACCGCCTGCGCCAGCGGCGTGGTTTCCGGGTTCTCATTACTGGCATAAGTGCGCACAAACTCCGACCAGTTGTTGCAGGCAATCGCCCTATCCCGCGGCGCTTTCGGATCAGGGGCCACGCCCACAAAAGCCGCCGTGCTGGTTCCCACTGCCTGGATTGGCCGGGATCCGCCAGCATCTTCTATCACATAAATACCTGGCGCGTTATAAACCATCATCGCTCTCCTTGTAAAGATAGTAGTGAGTGATCAGTGATTAGTGGTCAGTGGTCAGAAAGTGAGCTCGCACGCGGGAGCAGTTTTGGAGACTGACTCATTGGCGATCACTGCCGTTCTTGTTTCAACTCCATGCGAATGATAAACGGTTCCGCCTCGCCGGCGGGGCCTGTGGTCACCTGCGTTTGCCGCCGGCGGGCGCGCACTAACAGGCGTAGCGGGCGACCTGCCGGCACAGCCGCAAAACGAAACCGCCCTTCCCTATCCGTAATCGCCGACAGGTTCAACGCCGCGCACTCCACATGCGCCCCCACAATCGGCTTATCTTCCGGCCCCCACACGTAACCCACAAAGGGCACGCTGGGGCCCGCGTGCAGCACCAACGGCTGCGTCACCAGGCGCACTTCCGGGTCGGGGCGCGGCTTGCGCACCAGCCGCTGCAAAATAAAAGCGGGGCGGGGCACAGCCCGCAGCGCCAGCCACATTTCCGC
>CAZDSN010000762.1:0-2327 GCA_964507675.1 uncultured Ardenticatenaceae bacterium
CTCACCCCCGCCCTGCTCTGGCTGCACGGCGGCGGTTACGTCATCGGCAAACCGGAGATGGATGACGCTATCTGCACCCAATTTGTGCGCGAGCTGGGGCTGACCATCGTCTCTGTGGATTACCGCCTGGCCCCCAAACACCCCTTCCCCGCTGGCCTGGACGACAGCTACCTGGCGCTGACGTGGCTGGCAGCGCAGGCACAGCTGCTGGGCATTGATCCAACACGCATCGCCATCGGCGGCGACAGCGCCGGGGCCGGACTGGCCGCCGCCCTGGCCCAACTGGCCCACGACCGCCAAGAAGTGCAGCCCGCCTTCCAACTGCTCGTCTACCCCATGCTGGATGACCGAACCGTGCTGCGCACGGAGATGGACAATGGCAACCACATCGCCTGGACGCAGGCCAGCAATCGGTTTGGCTGGGCATCTTACCTGGGGCAGCCGGGCGGCGCGGCCCAGGTGCCCGCCTACGCTGTACCCGCCCGCCGCGAAAATCTATCTGGCCTGCCACCCGCCTGGCTTGGCGTGGGCACGCTAGACCTTTTCCACGACGAGGATGTGGCCTACGCGCAGCGGCTGCAAGCGGCTGGCGTGGCCTGCGACCTGGT
Source organism: uncultured Ardenticatenaceae bacterium (assembly GCA_964507675.1). Lineage (GTDB taxonomy): Bacteria > Chloroflexota > Anaerolineae > Promineifilales > Promineifilaceae > JAGVTM01. Next base: position 609 of record CAZDSN010000762.1, read on the forward strand.
GATTGTGCCCGGCGCGTTCCACGGCTTCGACGTGTTCGCTACGCAGCTGCCCCTGGCGCAAGAATTCCGCCAGCTACAAATTTCGGCACTGCGGCAGCAGTTGATGGCGTAGATTGGGCCAATCACTTCAAGACCCGCATTCCCCCAAAACAAAATAGCCTGCTCTTTTCCTTGAACTTCTTTTGCGAAAAAGATATAATGCAACCGGTTGCACCAATAAGGAGATTTTGATGAGCGAAAAGCGCGGGCAAACGATAAAAGATATCGCCCAATTGGCCAATGTGTCCAAGTCAACTGTGTCGCGTGCGCTTAACGACAGCCCGCTCATCAGCCAGGAAACCCGCGAGCGCATCCAGACCATTGCCCGCGAACACAACTTCCGCATCAATGCCCCCGCCCGCAACCTCAGCCTGCGCCAGAGCCACACCATCGCCTTTGTCACCCCCGACTGCGGGCCAAACTTTTTTGAGGCCGAAAGCCTGTTCAGCTTCGAGATTTTAGGCGGCATCGGCAGCGGTCTGCGCGCCTTGGGCTACGACCTCCTCATCGTTCACGTCAATTCACACGACAACACCTGGGCCAATTCCTACTTCGACAGCGCCCGCGTAGATGGCTTCATTTTGATGAGTTCGCACACCAGCCAGGCGCTGGTCAAAAAGCTGATTGGGCTCAAGGCTCCTTTTATTGCCTGGGGCGTGCCGCTGCCCAACTTCCGCTACTGCACCGTCACCGGTGACAACATCACCGGAGGGACATTGGCTACCCAACACCTGATCCAGACCAATCGGCAGCGCATCGCCTTCATCGGCGGGCCGCAGGATGATTTAACCGTGCAGCACCGCTTCCAGGGCTACGCAAACGCGCTGGAAGCCGCCGGACGCAGCGTAGACCCCAATCGCGTTGTCTATGGCGACTACTCGTACGCGTCGGGCATCGCCGCCATGCAGCGCCTGCTGGAACAATCCCCCAAACTGGATGGCGTTTTTGCTAACAGCGATTTGATGGCCATCGCCGCCATTAAAGTCATCAAAGACAGTGGCCAGCGCGTGCCTGAAGATGTCGCCGTCGTGGGCTATGATGATGTTTCCATCGCCCAATACAACAACCTGCCGTTGACTACAATCCGGCAAAATATTTCACTGGCAGGCAGGCTGCTGGCGCAAAATTTGGTCCAATACATTCAATCCGGGGTTGTCACCAACGTGAGCACCCCGGTAGAGCTGGTTATCCGGGAATCTGCCTGAGCACGCGTTTTTTCGCACCGCTTGCTGCAACCGGTTGCAGCACAACGACGGTTAAGCGACTGGGCCAACCGGTTGAAATGTAAGCAAAGAGGAAAAGATTTATGACATTTTGGATGAAGGTAAAGCAGCATCCACAGCTTGGTTTGATCATTCTGGCATTCATTGCGTTTGTGGCCCTGGGGCTGCCCGATGGGCTGCTGGGCGTTGGCTGGCCCTCGATCCGGGCCGGGTTTTCGATTCCGCTGGATGCCATCGGCCTATTCCTGATGGCCGCGACAGCGGGCTACATGACCTCCAGCTTTTTGAGCGGCTTTTTGCTGGCTCGGGTGGGTGTGGGCCGCGTGCTGGCCGCCAGCTGCGCCCTTACCGGGGTAACGCTGATTGGGTATACGGCCGTTCCCCACTGGTGGATGATGGTGCTGCTGGGCGTGTTTGCCGGGCTGGGGGCTGGGGCCATTGATGCGGGTCTCAACAC
>CAZDSN010000763.1:0-2325 GCA_964507675.1 uncultured Ardenticatenaceae bacterium
ATCAACCAGGACGAACTGGAATTTGTGCGCCAGATGATGCTCCCCCTCCTCCCCTGACCCCTCCCCCTGCCCGGCAGCGCGCCAGACGCTTTGCTGCTCCCCCAACCTGCCAGCGCTCCCGGAAAACACGGACAATATCATTGCAAAAGCTTGACAATTCGTACTCCCCCTGCTACAATCCCCCTCCAATACGCAGCAGCGCCTCATTAACCGTTCAACAATTCACAAATTCACCCATTAATTATTTCTAATCCCTGCCTCCTATACGGCAGCGCCGGATAATTGAATCCCCAAAAAACACCATTCAATTGTCCCCTCAACCCTTTTCTCCGCGCCTCCGCGGCTTCCGCGCCTCCGCGTGAAACTATTTTTCGAGGCAAACAATGGAACTAACCATCAACGGCCAAACGCGCTTCATGAACGATCCCAACGCCCTGTTGCTGTGGGCGCTGCGCGACGAATTGGGACTGACGGGTACAAAATTTGGCTGCGGCGCCGGCATTTGCGGCGCTTGCACCGTCCACGTCAATGGCGAAGCTGTGCGCGCCTGCATCACCCCCGTTAGCGCAGTTGCCGGCAAAACCGTCACCACCATCGAAGGCCTGGGGCAAAATGGCGAACTACACCCCATCCAACGCGCCTTTCTGGCAGAACAGGTTCCCCAGTGCGCCTGGTGCATGAGCGGTCAGATCATGACCGCCGCCGCTTTCCTGGCTCAAAACCCCGTGCCCACCGCGGACGAAATCCGCCAGGCTATGAACCGCAACTACTGCCGCTGCGGCTGTTACGGACGCATCCAATCCGCCATCGCCAAAGCCGCCGTCTCCCAGTAACGCGGTTGTTGTCAGAGGTAAGTGAGTATGAAAGATTCCGCTACACCACCGAAATGGCGCGTCACACGGCGCGGCTTTCTCATTGGCCTGGGGGCCGCGGGCGCGGGACTTGCTCTGGGCGTCACCCTGGGCAAAGCCCCGCTGCGCCTGTTCATTGCCGATCAACTCGACTCAGACAGCGTTTCTTTTAACGGACTGCCAGATGACCCATTTGCCTGGTTTGAAATCACGCCCGCCAACCAGATCCGCCTTTATTTGAGCAAAGTGGAAATGGGGCAGGGCGTACACACCGCCCTGGCGCAAATAGCCGCAGATGAACTGGAAGTCAATCTGGAACAGCTAGAAGTTATTCAAGGCGGAACCCATCGCGGCCCGCAAGACGGCATGGGCACTGCCGGCAGCACTTCCGTGGCTTCTTCTTTCCAGCCCCTGCGCCGCGCCGCCGCTACCCTGCGTGAAATGCTGCGCCAGCGAGCGGCGGAACTGTGGGGAATCCCAGCGGCAACGCTGCTGGCCCGCGCTGCCGGCATCGAAACTGCGGACGGCAGCCAACGTCTAACCTATGGCGAAATTATCGCCAGCCAGACAGAATGGGAAGCGCCAGAAACGGAAGCCCCGCTCAAGGCGGCGGTGGATTTTCGTTACGTGGGCCAGCCCGTGCCCCGCGTTGATTTGCCCGCCAAAATTGCCGGCAGCGCCATTTACGGCTATGACTTGCGCCAGCCGGACATGCTCTATGGCGCAGCCGTGCATCCGCCGACCATCACGGCCACTATGCGCGCCGCTCGCGCCGGCAATGCCGGCAATCTCCCCGGCGTGGTACAGGTCGTCATCGCCGACGATTTTGCCGGCGTCGTAGCTGAAACGCGCTCCCAGGCCTGGGCCGGAGCCGCCGCCATCGAAGTCGAGTGGGACGAAGGCAAACAATGGCAGCAAGCGGAACTAGATGAACTGGTCACCGTTGGCCCGCGCGGCGGCGTGACGATTCAGAAGGAAGGCAGCGCGGAGCGCTACCTGCGCGACCGCCTCGACCTGACCGCCGAATACCGCACCCCGTTTGCCGTCCATGCCCAACTGGAGCCGCCAGCGGCATTGGCTGACGTCAAAGCCGATTCCGCCCGTATCTGGGCATCCACCCAGGCCCCGGCAACGGTGCAAAACGAACTGGCCGGCATCTTGAAAATGGACGCAGCCCAAATCGAAGTCATTCCCACCTATCTGGGCGGCGGCTTTGGGCGTAAACTCAACATTGAAGCGGCAGTAGAAGCCGCCCGCCTGTCGCAGACAGTTGGTCGCCCCGTCCACGTCGGTTGGACTCGCGCCGAAGAGATGCGCGGCGGCTATTTTCGCCCCCCCACCCACAGCCGCCTGGCAGCGCGGCTGGATGGTGGGCGGATTACGGCCCTTCAGCATAGACAGGCCAGCGGCGACGTGGCTTTTGCCTTTCTGCCGGGCATTGCGGCGGCGGCGATGGGGGCCGATTTTGGCGCGT
>CAZDSN010000764.1:0-2320 GCA_964507675.1 uncultured Ardenticatenaceae bacterium
AGGGCGAGGGGCGCGCAGCGCCCCTCGCCCTCGACCGAAAGCCCCCTTCCCCCCAGGGGAAGGGGGTTGGGGGATGGGGACCCTCTCTCATACCAGTTTCAACCAACCATTTGAGAATTACCCTAATCTGGACATGATACACCTGAATTACTGAAAATTGGGTACAATGGATAGGTATTGGCTGCGGCGCTGCCGGCATCATCCCAATCACATCAGGATCAGACAGTATGGACATTTCTCTCATCGGTTTTTTCGTCATGATCATCATTTTGTCTGTAGTGGTGGGACGGTTCGCCCACGCCATTCAACACATGGCCCGAAACTCCGAATTTCGGCTTTTGCTGCTGGTCGTCCTGGCCACGCTGATCTCTGGCATGTTTTTTTACCGCCGTTTTGAAGGCTGGTCGCTGCTGGATTCTCTCTATTTCAGCGTGATTACCTTGACGACGGTAGGGTATGGGGATTTTGCGCCGCAGACGAGTGCCGGCAAACTCTTCACCATCATCTACATCATTGCCGGCCTGGGCATCCTGGCTGCCTTTGTCACCACCGTCGCCAACATTGCCATTGAGCAAGACAAAAACCGCGCCGTCCGCCGTATTTTGCCCTCCAAAACGAACAAATTGCCTGCCCAAACTAACACCCAACCGCTGCCCCCTCAAGATACAGATGGAGATGCCCATGCCTGAAACCATCCCCTTTTCCAACGTAGATACTGCCTGGCTGCAAATGGAAGACCCCACCAACCTGATGATGATCACCGGCATCTTGCTGCTGGATCGCCCCGTAGACTTTGCCCGGCTGCGCCAGACCATTGAGTACCGCCTGCTGCCGCTGAGCCGCTTTCGCATGAGGGTGGTCAAAAGCCGCCTGCCGTGGCAGCTTCCCCGTTGGGAAACGGATCCCCATTTTAACCTGAGCTATCATCTGCACCGGATTGCCCTGCCGTCGCCAGGAGATCAGGCCACTTTGCAAGAAGTCATCAGCAATTTCATGAGCATGGGGCTGGATTCCTCCCGTCCGTTGTGGCAATTCCACCTGGTGGAGAACGTCGGCAGCGGCTGCGCTTTATTGGGGCGCATTCACCACTCTATTGGAGATGGCACAGCATTGGTGGCGGTGATGCTGTCACTGATGGACATGCACCCGGATATGCCCCTCAAGCCGCCGCCAGCAAAGGAGTCAGGCAACAAGATATGGAATCCGCTGGCGGCTATTTTGAACCCGGCGCGGGCCGCCTGGAAACAGTCGCAAAAAATCGCCAACACCATCCGCAGCGAAAGCGTTGAAGCGTTATTCAACCCGGCTTACGCTGTGGAACTGGCAGGTAAAGCAGCCCAAGGCGCGTTTACCCTGGGTAAAGTGCTGCTGATGCCGCCCGACCCCCCTACCCTGTTCAAAGGCGCTTTGGGCGTGCAAAAGCGAGCCGCCTGGTCGCGCACCCTGCCGCTCAAAGATATTAAAGCCATCGGCAAGATGATGGACGCCAAAGTTAACGATGTACTGTTAACGGCTATGACGGGCGCGCTGCGCCGCTATATGATGCAGCGGGGCGAGCCGGTTGATGGTCTTGACTTTCGGGCGGCAGTGCCTGTTAACTTGCGCCCCATAGAGCGGTCGCTGGAGTTGGGGAATGAGTTTGCGCTGGTATTCCTTCCCCTGCCTGTGGGCATTGAAGACCCGCATAACCGGCTGATAACGTTGAAAAAGCGCATGGACGCCATTAAAAATTCGCCAGAGGCGGTGATCACATTCGGCATTCTCAACCTGGTGGGGATGTCTCCGCAGCAGATTGCGGATCAGATTGTGTCCTTGTTTGGGGCCAAAGCCACTGCCGTCATGACCAATGTGCCTGGGCCGGGTATGACGCTTTACCTGGCAGGCGCGGCGGTAGATAATATGATGTTTTGGGTTCCGCAGTCGGGGCGGCTGGGTCTGGGGGTAAGTATTATCAGTTATGCGGGTCAGGTGACGCTGGGTGTAGCCACCGATGCCGGCCTGGTTCCCGACCCGGAAGCCATTATTGAGGGGTTCCATGATGAGTATGAGGCGTTGATGGGGCTGGTGCGACGGGCGGAGGCAGGGGAGGCGATTGTGCCGGCATCTCCAGACGAGAATCTGGCGCAAACCATGGCCCAGTTAACGGCTTTGGAACAGCGGCTGGCAGAGATGGAAACCGCAGACGCGGCGACCTCCGCAGCGGTCGGGATGGTGCGTTGCCAGGGCGTCACCAAAGCAGGCCAGCCATGCCGCAACCGCCCGCTGTCCGGTTCCGCCTACTGCCGCCGGCACCAACCCTCGTAGCTACATAGCTGTTTAG
>CAZDSN010000765.1:0-2319 GCA_964507675.1 uncultured Ardenticatenaceae bacterium
CATTTATTGTGGACCCCGACCCAGAAAAGTACAGCGGTGAAGAGCAAGCGATTGCCAAAACACGGAACCACCAGTATGCGGAAAACCAGCGGTTCAATGAGATGGTGATGGTGATGAACGCTTTTGATACCAACTTTGATGGCGACAATGAAGTCTATGCCGTCAATACCACTGCCTTTGCTTATGGCATGAACAGCCCTATTCCCATCACAGCCGGCAAATTACAGCGCATTTACCTGGTGAACTTGACTGAGTTTGATCCCATTAATTCCATGCACATCCATGCCAACTTCTTTGACTACTACGATCATGGCACGACCCTGAAACCCACTCTGAAAACGGTGGATACCGTCATGCAGTGCCAGGCGCAGCGGGGTATTCTGGAGTTTTCTTTTGCCGATTTTGAGCCGGGTTTATACATGTTCCATGCCCATCAAAGCGAGTTCGCCGAACTGGGTTGGATGGGCTTTTTTGATTTGAAGGCGTAGGAGAGGTCAACCATGGAAACTGAGAAAAAACGCGCTATTCCCAACTGGCTGTTGGCCATTATTCCCCTGGCGCTGCTGGTGGCATTGGTCATCGCTTTTGTGACGCTCAACCCACTGGCCTTTTTTACAGGCGATTTTCCGCCGCTGGAAACCCTGGCGGTGCAGCAAGTGCTGTTTCCTGCCCGTGGGCAGATTCAGTTGGAAGTAATTAACGGTGGGCCAGACCCGGTGACTATTGCCCAGGTATTGGTAGACGACGCTTACTGGCAATTTCAAATTGCGCCTGACAATATCCTGGAGCGGCTAGAAACAGCCGTGATTGACATTCCCTATCCCTGGGTAGATGGGGAGCCATTACCTATTGTGCTTATCACCTCTACTGGCGTCACTTTTGCCACAGAAGTGGAAGTCGCGGTGGAATCGCCAGGCGTCAACTCGGCAACTTTTGTCGCTTACGGTCTGCTTGGCATCTACGTTGGCGTTATACCCGTTATTCTGGGAATGCTCTGGTATCCCTTTATGCGGCGCGTTGATCGCAAATGGATGAGCAGCATCCTGGCTTTAACCGTGGGTCTCCTGCTCTTCTTATTTGTAGATACGGTGTTGGAAGCCCTGGAGATTGCCACTGAAGTGCCCGGCACGTTTCAGGGGGTGCCCGTGGTGATCCTGGGCACACTGTTGAGTCTGGGCGTGTTGGTATCTGTAGGCCAGCGGCAAGGGGAGCAAACGCCGCTGCGGGTGGCGGCGTTAATTGCCCTGGGAATTGGTCTACATAATTTAGGAGAAGGGTTGGCCATTGGGGCAGCCTTTGCCACGGGGGCAGCAGCGTTGGGTTCTTTCCTGGTGGTTGGCTTTACGCTGCATAACATTACAGAGGGCGTAGGCATTGCCGCGCCGCTGATACGGCAGGAACGTCCTCCCTTATACGTTTTTTTCCTGCTGGCGCTGCTGGCGGGCGGCCCGGCCATTCTGGGAACATGGATCGGCGGCCTGACCTTTAATCCATTTATGGCCGTGCTGTTCCTCAGTATTGGCGCCGGCGCAATCCTGCAAGTGATTTGGGAAGTAGGAAAGTTGTTGGTGAAAGAGGCCAGAGGGTCAAACCGACCAGCCCTTTCCTGGCTTAATTTTGCCGGCATGGCCGCCGGAATTCTCATTATGTACCTGACGGCCTTTCTCGTGAAATTTTAACTCTTTCCTCGTCCAGTCGTCCACTGGCACAGTATAATCCCCCCATGCACAGACGGTCTGTTTCTGGCAGGCAGTTGGCGCGGCGGGCGTTGCCGGTTGTCTCCCTTGCACTTTTGATTGGCGTCATCGGCAGCGCCGCCTGGGGACCGATCCTGGTCGCTTTGCCCTGTTCCGACGACGCCGCCTTCCATCTGCTGCGCCTGACTCAACTCGACTTGCTGCTGCGTCAAGGCGTCTGGTTCAGCCGCTGGGCCCCCGATATGGCGCAGGGGTACGGCTACCCCCTGTTCAACTTTTACGCCCCTCTTTCCTATTACGCTGCCGCTCTGGTTGCCCACCTGGGCGCAGGCCTCAACTTGGGTCTTCGCCTGACCTTTGCCCTGGGCATTTGGGGGGCAGGATTGACGACCTACCGCCTGGCGCGCGACTTCGCCAGCCGTCCGGCAGCGCTGGCAGCAGCGGCAGCCATGATGTACGCGCCCTATTTAGGCTACGACGTTTATTTTCGCGGCAACCTGGCCGAATCCTTTGCCTGGGCCTTGTTGCCCTTATCCTTATGGACATTGGGGCGGCTGGCGCGGACGGGCGGTTGGGGCTGGCTGGCGGCGGCTGCCGGCAGTTACGCCGCCGTATTGCTGAC
>CAZDSN010000766.1:0-2316 GCA_964507675.1 uncultured Ardenticatenaceae bacterium
GACACCCGCCGCCGTCATCCCCCTGGCGACGGCGGCGGCGCAGCAGTTGTTGGGAAGTATTGATACGGCTTATGAGATGCTCCTGGAATATGCGCCAGAGTTGGCGCGGGACAGAGAGCGCATTGACGACGCGGCCTATGACAGCGAAATCATTGATGCGTTCATGGCGGTTCTGGGCCTTGCCTACCCTTTTGGAGCGGCGGCGGGGAGGCTCTTGACGTTGGCAGCCAATGGCTCAGCCAAGCCGCCGATTTAACTGAGTTGGCGCGCTCTCAATGGGGCGCGTGGGATGATGAAATGGACAGCATCCTATTGGTAGAGATGACGGCGGCCTGGGTGAGGCGCGAACGGTTTAAGGCGCGCCTGATCGCCCAGGAAGTGGGAAAACTGTTCGCGGGCGGCGGCCAGACGGCTGCCGGCGGCGGGCGGTATCGTCGCGTCTCCGCTGACCATATGCTGCGCGAGGCGGGGGTGGCAATCGCATGACTGTGCGCATGGGAGATGCCGCCGTTTACCTGGGCGCTGACCAGGGAGGGCTAGACCGCGACCTGGATAAGGCGGAGCGCAGCACGCAGGGATGGCTAGGGCGCATTAGCGACGGCATTGGCATTGCCATTGGCGGCGCGGTGGTGGGCGCGGTGGGTAAGCTGGCGCAGGGCATAGCCGCCGTGGGCGGCCAGGTGCTGCAGATGAGCGGCGATATTGATGTCGCCACCGGGCAACTGCAAACGCGCCTGGGGCTGACCAATGAGCAGGCGATTCTCTTCGGGGATACCATCCGCCAGGTGTACGGGAGTAATTTTGGGGAGAGCATTGACGATGTGGGGCAGCAGGTCGCCATCGTGGGGCAGCAACTAAACGCCCTGGGGCAACTGTCCGAGGAGAATCTGGGCACAGCCACCGAGTACGCCATCTCTCTGCGGGACGCATTTGATATGGATGTCGGCAAGTCCATCAATGCCGCGGGCGTACTGGTGGATAAATTTGGGCTGACCTGGGATGAGGCATTTGGGGTCATAGCCAGCGGCGCGCAGCGCGGATTGAACGCCAGCGGGGATTTCCTGGAATCCATTACCGAGTACGGCGTGCAATTCGCCGACGGCGGAGCGACGGCGGCGGAATTTTTCAGCGTCATGGAGAGCGGGCTGCAGGCGGGTATGCTCGGCACGGATAAGGCGGCTGACCTGTTCAAGGAGTTCCGGGTGCGCATTCAGGACGGCTCTACCATGACTGCCGATGGGCTGCGCATGATTGGCCTGTCCGCTGACGAGATGTCGGCGGCAATGGCGGACGGCTCTATGACGACGATGGACGCCTTCAAACTCATCCACGAACAGTTGATGTTGGTGGAGGATGAGAATGTGCGCTTCCAGGCGGGCGTGGCGCTGATGGGCACGCAGTACGAGGATTTAGGGCAGTCGGCGGTGGCCGGCATTGACCCGGCGCTGCGCAGCCTGGGGGAATTGTCAGGGGCGACGGACAGCCTGAACAGGCAGTACGAGAATCTGCCCTCCATGCTGGAGGGATTTAAGCGAAAGTTCTTGCTGACATTTGAACCGGTGGGGGCGAAGCTGCTGGAGATTGGCAACCTGATCATGCCCCATGTGGAGAAAGCGTTCGCCTGGCTGGAGGCGAGTGTAATGCCTATTGTGGATCGGATCGCGGATGGGATTGGGCAATTCGTGGATGTGCTGCTACGCACGGGGAATCCGATGATGGCTATTGCCGAATTCCTAGACGGATTTATTCCCGAAGAGCAGATGTTAGGTATTTGGAATTTCGCCGCAGGATTAGAGCGGGTGTGGGGCTGGCTCACCCAATTGTTGCAGCCGATAACCGACGCCATAGTTCAATTCGTCTCCATGCAGGATGTCCTGGCGGCTATCGGCATTGTGCTGGCCGCGACCCTGCTGCCGGCGCTGGCGAGCCTGGTGGCGGGGATTCTGGCGGCGGCTGCGCCGGTGGTGCTGGTGATTGGCGGGATTGCGCTGGCGGTGGCGGGGCTGCGACATGCCTGGGAGACGGATTTCGCGGGTATCCGCGATTTCGCGGCGGGTATCTGGGAGGCGATTAAGGGCGCCTTTGAGGCGTTCAAAAGCCTGTTCGCGGGCGATTGGGACGGTTTCCTGGAGAAAATCAAATCAGCCTGGCAAACAGGCTGGAATGCAGTGACGACATTCATGGGCAATCTGTGGGCCAACATCCAGCCGAAGCTGGAGGCGCTGTGGACATCCATTAGCGCCTGGTTCCAGAGCGTAGATTGGGCGGCGCTGGCGCTGACGGTCATCACGTTTATTGCGGAAAAATTGGGCGAGT
>CAZDSN010000767.1:0-2315 GCA_964507675.1 uncultured Ardenticatenaceae bacterium
TATCAAATAGCAACATCAGCACAGGAAAGATAACCGCGTGAACCACAACCGAACTGATCGTGCTCCAGCGGTATGAGCGCCACAATGCGGCAAACCGTTGTGCTTCATTCAAAAACAAAACCATCATCGATCCCTTTGAAAGTAGAATGCGGAACACAGAGTCTCACCGAGGTGGTGCCGCGTTTCACAGAGAAAATGGTCAATAATGGGCCAGTGAACCTTCCCAAACGGCTCGCTTTTGCGCCCAGCGCAGGAGTGATAAGCCAGCAATCACATAGCCCGCTGTGTTGAGTAAAAACCAGCTAAACTGCGGACGACTCAAAATTTCGGCCAGAGGCATGTTGTCAATCGCCAATGCCCGCATCAGCTCTATCCCACCGGATAGAGGCAAAAATTGGCTGAATGGATAAAGAATGGGGACGCCATCAAGTGGCGCTAAAGCACCTGTCAAAAAAAGCAGTGTGGTGCCTAGTGGCATGACGATAGGTGAGACATTTTTGTAAATGAGATGCAAGCCGGCCAGCCCAAAGGATAGCCCCTGAACCCCAAGCATTGTGAGCAGATAAATGGGTAGAACAGCAGGGACAAAAGGCAGCGGTATTTGCAGCAAAGGCATAATAATCAAGGCCATGCCCAAAGTGCGCAGGGTATAGAACAGTATCAGCGCAATGCCACGAGCAAACAGGATAATGGCTGCTGGATAGTTACTCAACCAGACCTGCTCCAAAGTCCCATACCGGGCATCCACAGCCACAGAGCCACTTATCTCCACCATACAGCCGCCCGCCACACGCCAGGTGAGGTAGCCAATCAGGGCAGAGAGTCGTGCCCACCCATCAAAGTTCCCTTCGCTAATGAGATCAAACAGACCAGCCACAATGAGAAAGCCCAGAATAAAAAAGAGCTGATCAGCCAGCAGCGTCACCCAGTAAGAGCGGGCAAGGCGCCACTGTTTGTCCCATTCGGCCTGCACAAGCTGGAGGAAATGGCTCATACTGTCACCGAAGGATCTTCCAGCAGGCGCAAGAATAATTCTTCTAGATTTACTTCTCGCCGCTCGATGCGATTGACTGTGTAACCATTCGTATCCAGATCGTCAAAGAGCTGCAAAATATCTGACTGTGAAGCGCCCTGCCAGGTTAGAACAGTCGCTTCTTTTTGGTAGGCAACCTTGAGATTGGCATGTCCTTTCTCAAACCAGGGCACATCTTCGCCAGCCATCACCTCATCCAGCCAAACTTCAACGGCCGTTTCTTTGGGAAATTGGTGGCGCAGTGCACTGGTAGCGCCATGGGCAATCGTCATACCAGCATTCATAATCAATAAACAGCTGGCCAGCCGCTCCGCCAGCGCCATCGTGTGCGTCGTCAACAGAATTGCCTTCCCCTGCTCTGCCAGCTCAAGGATGACACTTTCCATCAGCCTGGCAGCCTGCACATCCAGCCCCAGCGTCGGTTCATCTAGCAGCAAAATATCTGGCTCGTGCACAAGAGCGGCGGCAATGGCTACTTTTTGCTGCATGCCTCGACTAAAAAAGCGCACCTCTTTGTGCGCCACATCCTGTAAATCCAGGCGGCTCAGCCAGAAATCAATTCGCTGGGCCAGCTCCCGCTTGGGAACGCCCCGCAAAGTGCCAAAGTAGCGCAGATTGGCCGTGGGTGATAATCGCCAATAGATGTTTCGCGCACCTTCCAAGACAGCGCCCAGATGGGGCATAGCCCGCTGTCGTTGCCAGGGAACGGCCGTATCGTAACCATAAACCAGGGCCTGCCCGCTCGTGGGGGTAATCAGGCCCAACAGCATTTTGATGGTGGTTGTTTTGCCAGCCCCATTTGGCCCAAGGAGCGCTATGATTTCTCCAGGCTGGAGGGCAAAGGATACGTCAGACACGGCCGGTTCTGGCTTGCCTTTGTAGATTTTTGTCAGGTTGTGGAGTTCAACGATTGATGTTGTCATTTGGATCTCTTTTTGGAGTGCAGATGAACGCCGATGACGCAGAAGTTAAGCTGGGAGCGGGCAGGTTAGCCGAACCGCTGTGCCAGTTGGCTTGCCAGCTTCAATGTGCAGCACACCGTCAACAAGCCTGGCCCATTCATGCATGCCAACAATGCCTAAATGGTTCTGGCGAATTAGCTCACTCACGGATTGCCCGTTGAGACCGGCACCTGGTCCGTCGTCAATAACCGTGAGATTTAGTTTTTCCTGGGTCAGCGAAAGCGCGATCTTGGCCTGCGCATTTGGGGCATGTTTGACAGTGTTGTGTAGGGCTTCCGTTAAAATCCGGCAAACGGCCGTTGCCAGCTCATGATCAACAA
>CAZDSN010000768.1:0-2313 GCA_964507675.1 uncultured Ardenticatenaceae bacterium
TATGACGCGCCGCCGCTCATGGTGTCTCCTTAGAGTGGTTGTAGTGGACCGCACTGCTGCCTAATGGGGCGCATTGAAGGCTAAAATTCTTGTTCGGGGTAGTCCGTCCTTTTGATCCAGGTACGGGGATTGACAGCCCGCGACAACTATAATTTTAGAACATAAGTTCTATTTCGTCAATTACATGATAAACTGATTCTTGGTCCCGCTGATGGCACCTGACGGTCGTGTTCAGCCGCGTTGCGGAGCAAAGCAACGCCGACGCCAACAGCGTGTGGGGCGGTGGTGGCACTCAGGTATGCGGTTGGAATTCTGGCTCAACGCTAGCCACGCATTGATGCGCTAGCCACGCATTGATGTTCTCTGGGCCCAGTGTTTCAAGCGGACCAGAACGCGTCAGCAGCCGCCTGGTCAGGATCGAAATAGAGAACCTCAACTATTTTCTGGTTCGACCAGCGGTATATGACAATCCGATTCGTGTCAAAAACCCGGCCGTCCGCCTTCATGAAACGTTCGTGGACGATTGTGAACACATGGTCATTGCCGATGGCGCGGTCAACAAGCCCCAATACCTCTGCTTCGCTCGTCTCTGCGTATATGCGATCTATCAGATTGTGCTGAACTTCAGCCTTGCCGCGATAGACGCCGGAGTGGGGATTTGATCCGGGGGCGCGCATCACAATGTCATCGGACCAAAACGACATCGCCGTCAGGCGATCGTCGCGCTTCCAGGCAGCTATATAATCGTCATGCAGCTTCGCTACTTCGCTCAAATTCATCGGTTCTCTTCCTTCTGGTGGTGGGGGTACGTTGCCCCGTGATCGCCACGGATGCGATGAATGAACTGATCTGCCACGGGTTCGTCAGACATTACGTTCTCCTGTTTGCCAGCGCGCCTGCCGGCATCCACCGCATCAGCAGCGCGTGAGAAGCACGGTAAGGTCACCGGGTTGGTTCTTGCGAGCGGATGATTTCAAGCTGACATCGGCGCGCAAAATCGGAGGGCGCAGCCGCATACATATCCACCCAGGCGTTGACTTCGCCGGATTCAAGCCGGGCGGCAAGTTCTGGGGCGATGTTTGCAGCGAACAGCTTTCCTCCTGTGAATACACGCCTCCGGTGCGCCGCCCAATGGGAGCAGCAACCGCCGCTGAGCGCCGCGAAGCGACCGGCTACATGCTGTATCCGGCTGCTCTGCTGGCCTGGAACGGACAGCGACAAGCAAAGCGGGGCTAGATCATTTCTGCTTCTTGCCCGCTTTGAGCAACTCGACCATCTCATTGATACGCGCTGCCCGCGTTTCAGGTCGTCTGGCGCTCTCGATCCATTTGATGTAGGTGTTGCGATAGAAGGTCGCCAGCGCCTCGAAGAAGGCTTGGGCTTCGGGTGCGGTTGCCAGCGCGTGCGCCACATCGGGTGACAGGCTTTCGGACTGCGGCCCTTCCGGATAAAGGACAACGTCAACTTTTGCGCCAGCGTCAAGCCCATTTCCGCGCCGCCAGGCAGCGCCCAGAGGAAGAAAATAGTGCTGCCCATCGGCGCCGAGTGAGCCGCGCACGCCGCATCCATTGACCGTGCCGGTGATATGGTGGCGCTGTTTGACGCCCCAGACTTGATTGGGATCGAAGGGGACGACGATAAACGTTCTGGTTCCGGATTTAGCGATGGTGGCTGTAAAACGCTGTGTAGTCATGAGGATTGCCTCAGGGTGTATACTGTTTTGAATTAGCTTCGTGGGCCGCGACCTCTAAGTCTTTTATCCAACTCCCACAGCGCTGTCTTGTTTCCATCATATTTTACCAGGTTGTATGCCTCTTCATATGCGAGCCACCTGTATTCGGTGTGCTCAGGCGAGAGCAAAATGTGTCTGTCTTTGGCCAACACGCCAAAGCAGTATTGGGGTATCACATAAACGTCATTGCCCCAAAGATAGCTGTCTCTAAACCCGGTCACCGGGATGGGTTCAACTGTATCCAGTTGCAGGAAATCTGAATCGGTGGGGATCCTTGTTTCTTCGTATGTTTCTCGCCTGGCGGTTTCAAGTGGCGTCTCGTTATCTTCGCCGCCACCGGCTATGGCTTGCCAGTATCCCGCGTCGGCTCTTTTCAAGAGGGCGTATTCAAATTGATTATGGTGGGTTTTGTAGTATGGATAGACGAGTACTTGAAATGGAGCCCTTGCCATTTGTGACACCTCAATTTGTGCGCGTGGCAGCCTAACGCGCCGCTCACTATAATGTGGTCTAGATTGTCAAGACAGAAAATTGGGCATTCTTAAGGTAGGTTTTCTCCTTTTAGATTTTTTAACAATGGA
>CAZDSN010000769.1:0-2312 GCA_964507675.1 uncultured Ardenticatenaceae bacterium
AATATCTATCCGAATCAATCGAAAGCGATCTGACTTTCCTGGGTTTGATAGCCATGATGGATCCCCCCCGCCCGGAGGTGGCTGAGGCAGTCCAAAAGTGCCACACTGCCGGCATTCGCATCATCATGATCACAGGGGACTACGGTCTGACCGCCGAGTCTATTGCGCGGCGCATTGGCATAGTCAAAACGTCAGCGCCCAGGGTAATTACCGGCGTTGACCTGGATGCTTTGGATGAAACAGGGTTAAAAGATTTACTTGGCCAGGAAGTTATCTTTGCCCGCGTGGCCCCAGAGCATAAACTGCGTGTGGTCACAGCTTTGAAAGAGATGGGAGAGATCGTCGCTGTTACTGGAGATGGCGTCAATGATGCGCCGGCCTTAAAGAAGGCGGATATTGGTATCGCCATGGGGTTGGCCGGCACCGATGTAGCCAAAGAAGCCGCGGATATGATTCTGACCGATGATAATTTTGCTTCGATCATCCATGCGATAGAAGAAGGACGGGCGGTTTACAACAATATCCGCAAGTTTGCGGTATATATTTTTAACAGCAATATGGCGGAGGCGGTCCCCTTTGTCCTGATGCTCTTCTCCCGCGGCCTGATCCCATTACCCCTGACCGTGATGCAAGTACTGGCCATAGATCTGGGTACGGACATGGTTCCGGCTATTGGTTTAGGCTCGGAGGCGCCAGAGGCTGGCATTATGAAACGCCCGCCCCGCTCACAGCAAGAACCTCTGCTGAACAGACGAGTCCTTACCAAAGCATTATTGTGGTATGGGGTGATTGAATCGGTTGCTTCCATATCAGCCTATTTTTACCTGAACTGGTTGCATGGCTGGCCGAACACGCCTCTGGCCCCCCTTGGCACCGAAGTCTACCGAATGGCGACGACAATGACCCTGGCCGGTGTGGTGGCCACGCAGGTTGGCGCCGTTATGGGCTGCCGGACGGATCGCGCTTCGATTTTCCGCATTGGCTTTTTTACCAACCGCCTAGTTTTGCTGGGCATCGTGGTGGAGTTAACCCTGCTGGCGCTGCTGGTCTATGCTCCCTTTTTGCAGCCCCTGTTTAATACCGCGCCGTTAGGCTGGCGCGAATGGGTCTTCGTCTTTGCCTGGACCCCTGTTATTTTCCTGTTGGACGAGTTACGCAAAACTATCTTACGCTGGCGGGAACGGCGAGCCATGATGCCGAACGTGGTGACAGGAGGAGTAGCATGAGAATATTGATAGTTGGTTGTGGCCGCGTGGGATCTGGTCTGGCTCAAACTCTGGTTGCCAGAGGCCACGCCGTTACCGTCATTGATAAGGATCATCTCGCTTTTGAGAAGCTCGGGGGCAAATTCAAGGGTGAAACAATTGTTGGCATAGGTTTTGATCGGGAGGTGTTGCTGAGCGCCGGCATAGATCATGCGGATGGTCTGGCTGCTGTCACTGCCAATGATGAGGCCAATGTAGTTACCACACGTATTGCTCGCGAAGTTTTTCACGTTCCCAGAGTGGTTGCCCGGCTCTATGACAGTCGCCAGGCAGAGATATACAGCCGCCTGGGCTTGCAGACAATTGCGCCAGCCAGTTGGGGAATCAACCGGATTGCTGACCTGCTGCTCTATTCTCCTTTAGAAGCCGTCTTCACTGTCGGCAGTGGAGACGTGGAGATCGTGGAAACTGAAGTGCCATACCTCCTGGTGGGAAAGACCGTCCGGGACTTAACAATCGCCGGCGAGATCCATGTGGTTTCCATTACTCGCGCCAATAAGACTTCCCTGCCCACATCAGGAACCATCTTTCAGGCAGGAGATTTGCTGCACCTAGCCGTGCTCATAACCTCAACAGAGCGGCTCAAACACCTATTGGGATATTAGTGGGAGGATAAGGTATGTACACAATCATCGTTGGCGGCGGCCAGGTTGGGAGTCGCCTGGCGTCGCTCCTGCTGACTGAGAAGCATCAACTCCGGGTTATTGATATCCGCAGGGATAGAGTGTCCCAGTTGCAGCAAATTGTACCCGCCGAAATGGCGATCCTGGGAAGTGGGGCAGATCCAAATGTATTGGAAGCCGCTGGTATCCAGCAGGCGGATGTTGTAGCTGCCGTAACCGGATCAGATGAAACCAATCTGGTAGTTTGCAGCCTGGCGCGGCTGGAGTTTCACGTGCCGCGCATTATTGCCCGCGTGAATAACCCTCGCAACGCCTGGTTATATACGCCGCAGATGGGGGTGGATGCCGCTCTCAATCAGGCGGATCTCCTGGCTCACCTGATTATCGAAGAGATGTCGTTGGGAGGGTAACACCACAGAATAGC
>CAZDSN010000770.1:0-2311 GCA_964507675.1 uncultured Ardenticatenaceae bacterium
GTGGCAAAGGTGTAGCTGGTGTCCGGCGTCACGGCGTATTGCAGCGCGCCGCTGGTCAGGTTCTTGACTACAATCAGGTAGGTGAGGCCTGTCCCTGACCATTCAAAGGTGGGGACCAGCGGCTGGTCTACGCCAATCGGCGATACCAGCGTGGGCGCGCCGGGCGCGCTGTTATACAGGTTGAGGTCCACATTGATGCTGTGCGTGCTGGTGGGAGCTGTGCCCGTAACTTCAATGCTGTAACTGCCAGGAGTGGCGGCGCCTGAACCGACTAACACCATGCTGGTGCTGTTGCCCGGAATGACCGGATTGGGTGAGAAGGCAGCGTTATACCCGGCGGGGACGCCAGCGGCGCTCATGGTGACCGCATCCATGTAACCGGACAGAGATTCCACGTCAATCGCGTAGTTGGTATTGCTCGGAATACAGACGTTGCGCACTTCGGGCGTGGCTGTCAGGTTGAAATCCGGGGCTACAGAGCAGCCGGCGAACGTCAGCGAACCCACATAAGTGGCCCAGTTAGCTGACTGGTTTACCACATCCTGCTTGCTGTACTCACCCAGATACCAGAATCTGACGCCATCCGGGTCTACGCTCATGCCCGTGTAGTCGCCCCAGCGATAGGGCGAGCCATCGTAGCCGATATAGCGCTGCTCGCCCGCCTTAATCTGCACTTCAGGCTGCATCGTGCCTAACGGATCCCCACTTTCCCGCCCAGTGGCGAAGACAGAGGGATATATGCTGGTATTGCTCTTGGTGTAACCGACGGCGGCATCGCCACAGTGGTTGGCGGCTATGTCCGGGAAGCTGCGATAGTCGCCATTGCTGGAGAAAACGCCAGCCTGCACCACCGTTTGTGTTGCCAGATCAACTTCGGCCCATTGCACACAGTTGACCGTGCCTGTACCTGGATTACAGGAGGCGACGCCGGACATCCAACCCGAGCCGTTGCGGTACTCGAAATCCAGCGCCCGGTTGTCGTTGGCCTGGTACGGGCTGCCGCCCAACTGCAAAGAGTTGACTGGATAACCCACGGCCACGCCGTGGAAGTTCTGCAAGTTATAGACGCCGACCACACTCAGGCTGTTGGCCCCAAACGGGTCATTCCAGGCGTACATGGCGTAAGTGTTGGCTCCGCTGCGGTGGGTCATGATGTAATGCGGCCCCGTGGTCGGCCAAGTGCCCTGGTCAAAACCATGCAGCTTCACCGGCTGTGGCGTGTTGTCTGTGCCTGTGGCCTGGGTAACTGCTGCTGCCGGCAAACCCGCGTACATAGCCCACTTGTCAAACGCCCAGACGCGGCCTGTGCCTGCGCCAAACATATTTCCGCCCATGTACAAGGCATCACGTCCCACGCCCGCGTGCGGATAATCAAAGAACGCGCCGCCCACGTCGGTCTGGAAGGCATACAGATACCAGGAACCAACGGCGCTGTCCGTTTGGGAAACAGCTACGCAATAGTAAGCGCCATCCCCATCGGCGGCCATAATGTAACGCCCGGCTTCTTCATCGTAGAGGGCGTTCGGGTCGAACGGGAAACTGACACAGCTCCCACCCAGCGGGCCAAACAACGTGGAAAAGGTAGTGGGGCCTACCAGCAGGTTACCTGCTTTGTCATAAATGCCGAAAGAGTTGTTGACCACCGCAATCACGTGATCATGACCAACGGACAGATCGGGGTCAGGCGGGGTAAGCTGGCCGCCGCCGCAGCAGTCATCAATATCCAACGAGGGGAAGCTGACGCCGACAATGGGAGAATTCAGGCCAGGGCCGCTCTGGATCTGTTGCACATTGGGATCGGCGGCCAGCTTCATAGCCGCTTCGCGCAAAGCCGCCGCTTCGGCTTCACTGATCAGACTGTGTGCTTCACCCAGGTCAATTTCGCCCCGCTGCCAGCGATCATATTCGTTGTTAGCGAAATACTCCCGCGTGGGCAGCTCACTGATATTGACCTCTTTGGCCGGCACCGGATCGTATACGATGGTGTCCAGGTTCAAATCGGTATTGGCGGTGACGCGCTTATAGCCAGCCGGGCCGGCCGTTTGCAGCACCGCATCCTGACGGAACACGGATTCAGGGGTAACGCCTGTGGGCCTTGCCAACAGCCATATCCCGGCCACAATCAGGCTGAATAACAGCCCAAAGCCTACAATTTTACGTAGATCGATCATGAAATTCCTCCTGAAAGAATGAAAGGTCTTTCAGATCTCATGGAGTTTTGGGGTGTCATGCTGAACGAAGTGAAGTATCCCAGAAGCGTTGGGATTCTTCGCTCCGCTCAGAATGACAAAACCCCACGAAATCCTAAAGG
>CAZDSN010000771.1:0-2309 GCA_964507675.1 uncultured Ardenticatenaceae bacterium
GATCCCCCAGGTCATCGAGTCCAACCAGGCGCAGCAAATGGCTCACGCGCTCCGCGGCTGCGCCTCGCTTTAAGCCAAACGCCACATTTTGGGACACGCTCAAGTGGGGAAAAATCGCATAATCCTGAAAAACAATCCCTACACGCCGTCTCTCTGGCGGCAGGTGTGTCCGCTCGTCAGCCACCCGCTGATCGTCTATGTCAATATAGCCGCTGTCCAGAGATTCAAAGCCAGCCAGCAGCCGCAGCAGCGTCGTTTTGCCACAGCCGCTGGGTCCCAGCAAAGCCAGGATGCGTCCGGCGGACAGCCGGAGATTGACCCCCTGTACGACCGCCAGGCTGCCAAAGGATTTGTAGATTTGTTGACCAACAACAGCAGGAATAGCGTTCATGGCCCGGTCAGGGAAATCAGGACGACTTCCCTTTTTTCTCCCACATGGTCAACCAGGCCAGCGGGACAGACGACAGCAAGAGGAGCAGCAAAGCCGCCGCCGCGGCGCGGGCAAAAAATGCTTCTTCTACGTTTGTCCAGACTTGAACAGCCAGTGTGTTGAAACCTAAGGGGCTGAGGATCAAGGTTGCCGGCAGTTCCTTCATACAAGTGAGAAACACCAGCACTCCGCCTGCCAACATGCCGGGCCGGATCAATGGCCAGGTGATCTGCCGGAAGACGGCCAATGGCTGTTTGCCCAGACTCCGCCCCGCTTCTTCCAGGCCAACCGGCACTTGCAGCAAAGAAGCCCGCTGCGCGCCAACCGCCTGCGGAATAAACAGAATCACGTAAGCCAGCAGCAATACGGGCATTTTCTGGTAAAGCGGCAGGGCGTATTGGGTGCTCCAGAACACGTAGGCCAGGGCCACCACAATTCCAGGCAAGGCAGAACTGGCATAGGTCAGACGTTCAAACAGACGAGTCAGGCGGCCAGCGCGGCGCACCACCAACAGAGTCACCGGCAGCGCCAGGGCCATGGTTAGCCCGGCCCCCAGCAGCGAGGCCGTGAAGGAATTCCAGGCAGGGTTAACCAGCGCGGCCAGCGTGATGACGTTTTTGGATGCTCCGCCTGCCAACCAATCCTGAAACAAACCCCGCCCTAACCAATAAAACAGTCCGGCTGCCGGCAGCAGCAGCGACCAAAAGACCACGGTTCCTACGAACAGCAGCGCCGGCCACTTCCAACGACCCAACGGGGCCAACCTGGTCGCCCGCGCCGCGCCCACCCCCGTCCGCCCATAACGGGCGCGGCCGCGGGTGCGCTGTTCCAGAAAAAGGATAACGGCGGTCAGCGCTACCAAAACCAGGGCCAGCGCCGTGGCCGCATCCAGTTTATACGCCAGGTATCTGTTGAAGATTACGCGGGTAAAGGTGCTGTATTGCAGCATGGTCACGGCCCCGAAGTCCCGCAAACAATACAGCAGCACCAACAGCCCGCCGGCGACGATAGAAGGGCGCAAATAGGGGAGCGTTACCCGCCAGAATGCCTGCCAGGGGGAAAGCCCCAAACTGCGGGCGGATTCCACCAGGGCGGGATCCATCCGCTGCAGCGCGGCGCGCACCGTCATAAAGGTAAAGGGATAGCTGATGCAGGTCAGTACCAGAAATGCGCCAGGGAAACCGTAGAAATCAGGCAGCCGCTCCAGGCCAAACCAGGGGTGCAGTAGCTGCTGCAGCAAACCTTTGGGTGACAAGATGGAAACGTAGAGAAAGGCAGCCACATAGCTGGGCATCACCAACGGCAGCGCGGCTAAGATCGTCCACATTTTCTTTGCCGGCAAATCCGTGCAGCTCACCAGCCAGGCCAGGGATACCGCCGTCACGGTGGTGGCGGCTACGACCGAGACTGCCAGTACAATCGTGTTTCCCAATACTTGCAGCGTGCCCGGCTGGCGCAGTGTCTGCACGACTTCTGGCCAGGCCGAACCGGCGCGAATAGCCAGGTAAAGGGGAATGAGCAGAATCAAGGTGGAGACAAACAGCGCGCCGCCGAAGAGGGTAAGATAGCCTATGGACCAGCGACCGGACCGCCCACCACCAGGAATGGCGTGCGTTTGATGTTTTAGCCAGGTGCGGATGGAGCTGAGTTCATTAACCGCCATGGATTGCCTCAGAGAAAATGCTGCCGGCTGCCTGAAATGCGCCGGATAAGTTCAAGGTGTATCTGTTTTCAACTGTCAGGTCATTGCCGGCACCCCCGGGTTTACTGCTCAGGGGGACTGACGTGGGTAGCTGAACCGTGATGGGTGTCTTATGCCTGTTTTGGGTGTAGATAAGGGCATCGTCACGCTACATGATGACGCTGTCCTGACCAGGGA
>CAZDSN010000772.1:0-2293 GCA_964507675.1 uncultured Ardenticatenaceae bacterium
TCGGCCCTATCCAGCCGCATCACCGCCGTGCAAGAAATTGCCGCCGCCATCAACCGCTCCCTCAACCTGGAAGACATTCTGGAAATCGTGGGCCGGCAGGCTAAATGGCTCCTCGATTTCGACCATTGCAGCGTCTTTCTCGTAGAAGAGGACAGCGCCGCCCGCTTGAAGATACTGTTTGGGGATGCAGACCACACCCTCTACCAAAACCTGCGCCAGTTCGCCGACAACGCCATCGCCAGCCGCCAATCCCAACTGATTCGAGACAGTTGGGAAGCCGCGCCCACTCACCCCTTTCGCTCCCAAATCATCATCCCCCTGGAAAGCGAAAACCAGGCGCTGGGGACCATCAACTTTGCCGCCCACGCGCCGCACGCTTACACCCAGGATGACTTGCGCATTGGTTATCTGCTGGCGCTGCAGTTGGCTGCCGCCATCCGCAACGCCCGCCGCTTCACCGAAGTGCAGCGGTTATACGCCGGGCTGCGGCGCGCCGAACAGATGCGGGACGACCTGACGAATATGATTGTGCACGACCTGGCCAATCCGCTCAATGTGATTACAGGCAGCTTACAGTTGGCGCAAAGCATATTGGAACGACCAGACGTGCCGGCACACATGCGTCAGCGACTCCTGGAGAATGCCTTGGCGGCAGGCAAGCGCATGGAAGGGTTGATCAAGGATATTCTAAACGTCAGCCGCCTGGAGGCGCAGCAGTTACAGCTTAACCAGACGTGGACAGATGTGGGGGAGTTGTTGGCGGGGAGAATGCCGGCCTACCACACCCAGGCCGAACAGGAAGAAAAGCAGGTGACGCTGGAAGTTTCGCCGGCGCTGCCTCCCGTAGCCCTGGACGTCCAGCTCATTGGCCGCGTCATGGACAATCTCCTGAGCAACGCCTTCAAATACACCTCAGCCGGCGGGCGCATTCACATTGCCGCCGCCCTGGCAGAGGAAGGCTGCCGCATCGCCGTCCATGACGATGGGCAGGGCATTCCCGCCGAATATCACACGCGCATCTTCGACAAGTTCCACCAGGTGGTCAATGAGCAAGGGCAGTCGCTGCGCAGCGGCACAGGTCTGGGGCTGGCGTTTTGCCGCCTGGCTGTGGAAGCCCACGGCGGGCGCATCTGGGTAGAAAGCCAGCCAGGTCAGGGCAGCAATTTTTATTTTACCCTGCCGCAAACGGCTCCCCCGCCGGATCAGGAACTATCAGAATAACTTTGCCCGTGTTCCGGTTCTGGCGCACGTAAGCGTGCGCCGCCTGCGCCTGCGGCATGGGAAAGGTGCAATCAATAATAGGTGATAGCTCGCCCGCAGCCAGCATGGGCCAGAAGCGGGCGCGGAACTGCTCCGTGATAGCGATTTTCTCCGCCAGCGGACGGCTGCGCAGCGTGGAGCCAATCAGCCGCAGCCGCTTGCCCAGCAGCAGCCCCATATCCAACGCCGCCCCCCCGCCGCTGAGCAGCCCAATGCTCACCAGCCGCCCCTTCGACCGCAGCAGCGCCAGATTGCGCGGCAGATAGGCCGCTCCCACCGGGTCCAAAATCAGGTCTACGCCCTCGCCGTCGGTCGCCCGCTGCATCACATCCAGAAAATCGTGCTCTTTATACGGAATAGCCAGGACAGCCCCCAACGCCCGGCACCGCTGCGCCTTCTCCGCCGTCCCCGCCGTGGCGTACACCTCCGCCCCCGCCGCCCGCGCCAACTGGATCGCCGCCGTGCCCACCCCGCTGGCTCCCGCATGGATTAACACCCGCTCCCCCGCCTGCAAATCCCCCTCCAGAAACAAATTCACAAACGCCGTATACCACGCTTCAGGCACGGCTGCCCCTTGCGCATACGTCCACCCATCTGGCAGCCGCAGCAGCATCCCCTGCGGCACAACCGCCCGCTCCGCATAGCCGCCCCCTGGCAGCAAAGCGCAAACGCGGTCTCCCGGCTGCCACCCCGCCACG
Source organism: uncultured Ardenticatenaceae bacterium (assembly GCA_964507675.1). GTDB lineage: Bacteria > Chloroflexota > Anaerolineae > Promineifilales > Promineifilaceae > JAGVTM01. The sequence goes on from CAZDSN010000772.1 coordinate 1,959, forward strand.
CCGCTGCCCACCGCCAACACATCGCCCGCCATCTCCAGCCCCAAAATCTCCGGCGCCCCCGGCGGCGGCGCATACCCGCCGCGCGCTTGCAACAAATCCGCCCGGTTCACCGCCGACGCCCCCACCCGCACCAACACCTCCCCCGCCCCCATCACCGGATCTTCCACCTCCTCCCACACCAACCGCGGCTCCGCCGCATCCGCATAAACCACAATCCCTTTCATCATCAACCCTTCGTAGAGACGTTGCAATGCAACGTCTCTAACTCCGTAGGGCAGGTTGCCAACCTGCCCATCCTTCAAAAATCCGCGTCATCTGCGAAATCCTGATTATTT
>CAZDSN010000773.1:0-2286 GCA_964507675.1 uncultured Ardenticatenaceae bacterium
ATCAATGCCGGCACAACCCCTACCGGTCGCGATGTCCGCGCCCGTACTCGCTCGGCGGCATAATGGCTGTGCCCAATGACTCCCAGGCTCAAGTCCAACAGCCGCTGGTTCAGGGGCAGCGTAAACAAAGGGTGCGGCTGGCGTTGGTACTGAATGTCCAGAGCCAAGTCAATGCCCGCCAGACCCAACTCATATCCCAACTCGCGAGTATAAGCCGGGAAATTCCCCTGGCCCGCCGTCTGATCCGCCAGAAAATGATGCAGCACATAATCATGCAGCACCAGGATGCCCGGAAAACGGCGGAAGGTGTAGTAAAAAGAAGCGTGCTGGCGGCTGTTGCCCATGTGAAACAGGGCAGCGTCAAAATCCCAGCGGCGAAAGGCGTATTCTGCTAGCGGATAGGTAGAGAATTGCTGGCGCAGCCCCCCATCTACAACCCCCTCTACGAACAAGGTGACGTTCGCTCGCTGCGCCAGATAAGGCAGCAGTTCGCAACTGTAATCGGCGATGCCCGTGCGCGCCGGCGGCAGCGGGCTAAAATAAGCCAGACGCAGCATAGGGGAAATCATGTCCTGACCAGTAACCGTTGTCAACTTCCCCCTTCTTCCTTCTCCCCTCTCCCTTCTTCCTTCTGCTTTCTTCCTTCTTCCTTCCACATCGCTGTCAGTTCGGCAAGCTGGTGAATCAGTTCCGTTTGCAGCCGGTCTTGTTCGATCAGGCGGGCTTCCATGGCCTGTAACTGTTCTACCACCAGCATGTTAAAGTGGTTTTGTTGCTCTACAACGGCCTGCACGTACCAGCGAGCGGCGACGTTGTTCCAGGCGGTGCGAAACCAGGCGATTACCGGCCCAACCACAGGCGTGCGCGACACAAAGGGTTGTGGTTGCAGTTGGGACTTTTCGGACAGCAGGTTAGTGGGGAGGGGATCAGACATAGCGCATGGGTTTCATCTACAAGTCAGGCGCCGCCGGGCCAGACGTCAGGCAGAGGCGCGCGGCGACAGCGCCGCCGCCGGGACAATCAGTTCGCTCAGTAGAATGGTGACGGCCAACCAGAATGTGCCGGCCATCAGGCCGGCAATAACATCGGTCAAATAATGCGTCCCCAGCGTCATCTGGCTCAAGCCAATCAGCGCCAACAAAGTAATAACGCCCAGGGCCACAGCCACTTGCCAACCCCAATTGGCGCGGGAACGAATGATCAGATACGCCAGGAAGCCGTAAAAGAGGACCGCGTGCATGGGTTCATCAGCCGGAAAACTGTAATTGCGAGCAGGTACCAGCGTCACCGGGAAAACAGGGGGAGTACGCTTAACAAACTGCGTCAGCAGCAGATTAAGCGTGACCCCACCACCCACAGAAACCAGCAGGGCTATCAACCAGCGCCACTGCCTTTGCCACAACAGCGCGGCCGCAGCCAGGCCCGTCCCCGCCAGGATGACATGAGGCAGGGAGAAAAAATCAATCGCCAGGAAAAAGGCGCGACTTTCGCGGGTGCTGTTCAACAGAAACCAGACAGCTACACCGGTATCGTACAAAGCAAATTCTTGCTGCTCCAGCACGTCGTGGGTAATGCCGCTGAACAACCAGCCACTGATGACGGAAATGCCAAAGCTGATAGTGACCACAAACGCCGCCCCACTGGCGGGGTCAAAGCGGTAGCGCAGCCAGGCCAGCAGTTGCGGCAGATGCAGCCGCTGGCTGATGCGGTTCAGACGGGCGCGGACATGGCTTTCGCGATTGGATAGACGGCGCATGAGCCAGATGCTGCCGGCAATTAACAGGATCGCCAGCAGCAAACTCAGACCAAGGCGATGGATAATCTCATCCAACAGCACCAGGTTGTTGCCAAAGATATAGCCGAGCAGAGCTATCGCCGTCGCCCAAAAAGTGGCGCCAATCAGTTCGTAACTGGCAAATGTGCGCACAGGCATCCCATTCAAACCAACAACCACCGCCGTAAAGACGCGGATAACCGGAATAAAGCGGGCCACAATCAACGCCTTGGGGCCGTGCTTGTGAAAGAACGCCTCGCTGCGAGCCAGACCCTGACCATCTCCATGCCGGCTAAATCGCTGCCGCACCCATTCCCGCCGGTTCCGCCCCAGGGTGTAGCCAATCGAATCGCCAATGATGGCGCTCGCCGCCGCCACCGCAATCACCATTACAATAGATAAATCCCCATGCGAGGCAAAAGCAGCCACAATAAGCAGCACCGTCTCGCCGGGCACAGGCAGACCAGCCCCCTCCAACACCAGCAGGGTAGCCAGGATGATGTAGCCATATG
>CAZDSN010000774.1:0-2286 GCA_964507675.1 uncultured Ardenticatenaceae bacterium
TAGGGCCGGAGTTTGTTTATCTGCGTGATAATTTCGGCCAGCGGCTAAACACCGGGTTCAAGTTATACTACCAGGCATGGGTCATGTTTGGCGTAGCCGCCATCTATGCGCTTTCTTATTTGCTGCGGCGGGTACGAACGAGCGGCTTGTTGGTCACGGTCATCTATGCGCTGCTGCTGGCCATCGCCCTCACCTTTCCTTACTGCGCCTACGTCTCCCGTACCCTGGAATACGGCAGTACGCCCACCTTGAATGGATTGGCGTACAAAGAACGGTTTAACCCGGACGAATATGAAGCCATTATGTGGCTGCGGCAAAACGTGAGCCGCTCCCCCACCATCCTGGAAGCCGTGGGAGATTCCTACACGGATTACGCTCGCATTTCCGCCAATACGGGTCTGCCCACCGTCTTGGGCTGGCCAGGGCACGAATCACAATGGCGGGGTTACGCTAACCCGGAACCCGGCACGCGCAAACCGTTGGTGCACCAGATTTACACAGAGACAAATTGGCCGGCCACGGAGGCCTTGCTCAATCAGTATGGTGTTCATTACATTTATGTAGGCAATGTAGAACGTACTGCCTACGGCGAAACAGGTTTAGACAAATTTGCCCAGAACCTGGAAGTCGCTTTCCAGAACAGCAGCGTCATTATCTATCGTTGGCAACCAGAATGAAGAATCAACCAGATGCCGGCCAATTGACCCAAACAGCCGCCCCCTCTCCAATTGTTGAACTGCCTCTGCCCCCGGCGACAGCCGCCTTTCACCTCACTCTGTCCCAGATTGGCCTGCTTGTTGTCCTGCTGGCAGCAGGTATTAGCCGATTCGCCAACCTGGGCCATATCCCCCTGGCCCCGGCGGAAGCGCAGGCCGCGTTGGTCGCCTGGCAGCCGTGGCAAGCAGGGGCGAGCGGCCCGATCCAGCCAGCCAGCCCGGCCTACTTCACGCTAACCACCCTGCTGATGGCAGTGATCGGCGACAGTGATGTGACTGTCCGCTTGATTCCGGGCCTCTTTGGACTGGCGTTGGCCTTTCTTCCCTGGCTGCTGCGCCGGCGTATTGGCGTGTGGGGAGCATTGACCGCCAGTCTGGTGCTGGCCATCTCGCCGCTGGGGACTTCTGCGGCGCGGACGGCTGATGGGGCCATCATGGGTCTTTTTGCCGCCATGCTCCTCGTCCTCAGCCGGCTGCGTTTCCTGGAAAAAGCAGAGCGGTCCTGGTTTTACGCCCTGTGGGTGGCCTTAGGGTTAGGCTTGGTCAGTGCCCCGCTGTTTTACTCCGGGCTGATCGGTATCCTGGTGGCCTGGGTGGCGCAAGCCACGTTGGGGCCGGCGCTGGTGGAAACCACGCCTTACCCGGAACGCGCTATCATTCGTCAAGGGCTCCTCATTACAGTGGGGATCGTATTGATTCTGGGGACGTTCATCTTCTGGAATCCGGCAGGGGTAGGCAGCGTGGGCAACATCCTGGGCCAATGGCTGGGCCAGTTTGACTTCCGTACCAATCTACTCAACTGGGCCACCCCCATCCTTGTTTTGGCCCGGTATGAGCCTATCCCGTTTTTCTTTGGCCTGGTAGCCGTGATCTGGGCCATGTGGCGCGGCCAACCGTTGGAGAGTTTTATGGCTTATTGGCTGGTAGGAGCTTTAGTGGTAGTGCTGCTGCAGCCAGGCAACCTGGCGAACGTGCTGCTGTTGACGCTGCCGGGCAGCCTGCTCAGCGGGGCTTTTATCAACCACCTGCTAGAGCAGGCCAGCGAATGGTCGCACGCAGACACCGGGCGACTGAGATGGGGATTGACTTTATTCTTGTTGGTTATTAGCGCAGCCTGTGTCGCCAGCCTGGCCCGCCATATGCAAACGATTCGCGCCACCCCTGAAGATCTCTACAACTTGTGGATCGCCATCACCATTTTTGTCTTTGCCATAGCCACTGTCAGCTATTTGTGGGTATGGGATAAGGTGATAGTGAAGCAGGGCGTGGCCGTGGGGTTGCTAATTTTCCTGGTCATTTTCAGTTGGGGCAGCAGTTGGTGGCTAAACCAGACCGCCGCCAATGACACACGGACGGGATGGGTGGTGCAGGCCAGCGATGATGAACTGCCCCTGTTGATCCGCACCGTAGAAGAGTTTTCCGAGCAGAGCAAACAGTCCCGCTATGGATTAAACATTTTCACGGCGGTGGATACGCCTGTGCTGCGCTGGTACTTACGCCGCTTTCCCCAGCTAGAGGTGGGCGAAAGTGTGCCGGCATCGGCCATCCACGACGTGATCATTACGGCAAA
>CAZDSN010000775.1:0-2285 GCA_964507675.1 uncultured Ardenticatenaceae bacterium
AAAATTGGCAGTTTTATGGAATGGTAAGTTTAACGCCTACCTTACAATAATCGGTTGGTTGCAAAACCTTTTCTAGGTAGACAATTGCAAGTAGTGGCCAACATCATTTGCGCCCTCGTTTACATTAACTTTTCCTCATAAGCAAAAAACGGTTGCTTCCCTGGTTAGGAATGGCAGCTTTTTTACCAGTCGGGGCAGCCGGATTTGAATCGACGAACAGGAGGTGCCGCCAGGCGTAAAGCACGCCGCGTACAGGAGTATGAGGACTGAAAGAATTCCCGCTGTCCGCCTACTATCCCCCAGTAGACGTGTTTGCTTTGATGGAACTGGCCCGGCACGTCGGCGGTGATTTTTGTGATGCGTTCCCCCTGGATGATGACCACATTTACGTGACCGTTACGTGACCGTGGACGATGTGTCGGGCAAAGGACTGCCTGCGGCGCTCATTACCCTGCTGCGCGTGACGCAGTCTAAAAAGAAGAAGGTCCACATCCTAAAGACCCGTAATTTCCTCGAATAAAGTATCTGGATGGACTTTATTAAGAATTACGCTACTCTATCTAATATTGGGATTAACCAACGTGACGGTTACGGCCGTTTCCGTTAACACCTATCACCCGTAAAAAACCACAGTGAAGCGGCCGTTTTTGTCTAGAGGACCCTCAACTAAGAGCGTTCACCAGGCAGATTTTATGTCTATTCCAAATGATTATTACGCGTACTTATCCCACCTGTTCCAACAGATGGCCCAGGCGCCAGAGACGCGGCCTGTCATTAGGCCCGAGCAATGGCCTGAAGGCTCTCCTGAACAGTTGCTATTGAAAGATCTACAGACGGCCCTGGCAGCCCTTGAAGCGCACCACCAAGCGCGCCAGCTGCAAGCGGCGGCCCAAGAGCGGACGCAGGCCACCCTGCAAGAGCGCCAGCGCCTGGCGCAAAATCTGCATGATGCGGTCAATCAATCCCTCTTTTCTGCCAGCCTTATTGCTGAAGTGCTGCCGCGCGTCTGGGAGCTTAACCCAGATAAGGGCAAACAGTCGCTTGAAGAACTGCGGCGGTTAACGCGCGGAGCCATCGCTGAGATGCGCGGTTTACTCGTTGAACTCCAGCCCTTGGTTATCATCGATAGTGATTTGGGCGATCTGCTGCGCCAGTTAAGCGACGCATTTACGGGGCGGACAAATATCCCCATCGCTTTGACCATAAAAGGAAAAGGCACCTTACCCACCGAAATGCAGGTCGCAATCTACCGGCTCTGCCAGGAAGGATTGAATAACATAGCCAAACATGCCCGGGCCAGCCAGGTGATGATGCAGCTGCACTATGAGACGGACTTAGCCGAGTTAACTATCTACGATGATGGCCGAGGCTTCGATCCGGCCCAGGTGCCGCCTGGCCATTATGGTCTGAACATCATGCAGGAACGGGCCGAGGCCATTGGCGCGCTGCTGTCGGTCGCCAGCCAGGCTGGCCACGGGACAAAAATCAAGATAAGTTGGCTAAACGCCCCACCATAGGAGGCAGCATGACCCCTTCTCAACCGATCCGCGTTATGCTTGTGGATGATCACACGATGGTTCGCCGCGGCCTGGCGACCTTTTTGCAGATTTCTGACAATCTGGAGCTGGTGGGGGAAGCGGACAGCGGGGAGGAGGCCATTGAACTGTGCGCACGCCTTTTACCAGATGTGATCCTGATGGATATGATGATGCCGGATATGGATGGCGTGACCGCCACACGTCTGATCCGCCAGCAATTCTCTACGGTGCAGGTGATTGCCCTGACCAGTTTTAAGGAGGCGGGGCTGGTGCAAAGCGCGCTGCAGGCGGGCGCCATCGGCTATTTGCTCAAGGATATCTCTGCTGACGAGCTGGCCCGGGCGATCCGCTCAGCCCATACAGGGCAGGCAACGGTGGCTTCAGAAGTGACCCAAGGACTCATCCAGGCGGCTACACAGCCAACAGCGCCAGGCGCTGACTTGACGGAACGCGAGCATGATGTGCTGCGGCTCCTGGTGGAGGGGTTGAATAATACCGAGATCGCTGAGAAGCTTGTGGTGAGTCCTTCTACGATTAAATCGCATGTGAGCAATATCCTGGCAAAGCTGGACGTTACCAGCCGCACGGAAGCGGCGGCCCTGGCAGTGCGCCATCATTTGGTTGACTGAACGGCCGTTGCACAAACGGCCGTTTCCCTCCAAAACCCTCAAATTTACCTCTTTTCCCCACATTTCTCCCCCAACTGGCGGAGAGAAATCTCCGCTGACCCGCCGATGTGGCCAAAGC
>CAZDSN010000776.1:0-2280 GCA_964507675.1 uncultured Ardenticatenaceae bacterium
CTATTTTCCGGGATGTGGTGGCGCGGCAGTCGGATGTAATGAGGTATGAGGTATAAGGGGGGATGGTGAGAGGTGGCTATGAAGGATTTTAAGTACATCTGGATGGTGGGGTTGGTGGTGACAGCTTTGTTGGTAATTGTGCCCATTGCCTCCTTTGTCCGCGGCGAGTCGGAACCGGAGACGGATCCGTGGGCGTTTGTGCCGGCATCTCCCATCCACACCGACCACACCGACTTACTCAAGGGTCCCTTCAACAGCGGCCCCGAAGTCACCGCCGCCTGCCTGGAATGCCACGAAGACGCCGCCCACCAGGTGGCCCAAACCGCCCATTGGACCTGGGAAAGCGAGCCGGTGCTGCTGCCCGGCCGCACCGAACCGGTCACTACGGGCAAGAAAAACTCCCTCAATAACTTCTGCCTGGGCATCCAATCCAACTGGACCAGTTGCACCTCCTGCCATGCCGGCTATGGCTGGGAAGACGCCAGCTTTGATTTCAGCAACGAGGGCAATGTGGATTGCCTGGTCTGCCACGACACCAGCGGCCTGTACATTAAAGGCAGAGCGGGCCTGCCCGCCGACGGTGTAGATTTGCTGGCCGTGGCCCAAAGCGTGGGCGCGCCCACGCGCAGCAACTGCGGCAGTTGCCACTTCTACGGCGGCGGCGGCGACGCCGTCAAGCATGGCGACCTGGACTCCAGCCTGCTCAACCCGCCCGACAGCGTGGACGTGCACATGGGCCAACATGACTTCGTTTGTACCGACTGCCACCAGTCCGAAGACCACCATATCAAGGGCCGCTCTATCTCCGTCAGCACGGACAACGCCAACCAGGTGTACTGCACCGACTGCCATGTGGCCGAGTTGGTGCACGCTGATGAGCGCATCACTGCCCACCTGGACGCCGTCGCCTGCCAGACCTGCCACATTCCCGAAGGGGCGGTGCGCGAAGCCACCAAGATGCACTGGGATTGGTCGGCTGCCGGGCAGGATTTGCCCGAAGACCCGCACGTTTATTTGAAGATCAAGGGGTCATTTGTGTATGAAGCGGGTTTTATGCCGGCATACGCCTGGTTCAACGGCACAGCCGACCGCTACATCCTGGGCGACGTCATTGACCCCAGCCAGCCCACCGTCCTCAACCAGCCCCTGGGCAGCATCGGCGACCCCACCGCCAAAATCTGGCCGTTCAAAATCCACGAAGCCAACCAACCCTACGACGCCATCTACAACACTCTCTTGCAGCCCAAGACCGTCGGCGAAGGCGGCTACTGGACCGACTTCAACTGGGATCAGGCGCTGCGCCTCGGCTCCGAAGTCGTCAACATGGCCTACAGCGGCAGCTACGGCTTTGCCCCCACGGAAATGTACTGGCCCCTCTCCCACATGGTCGTCCCCGGCGAGGATGCGCTGCAATGCCAGGATTGTCACGGCGAAACTGGCCGCATGGATTGGGAAGCGCTGGGCTACTACGGCGACCCCATGCGCTGGGGCGGCCGCAGCGTCACCACAGGCGCGGCAGACACGCCATAGATTAACTGACTCTCCCCTTTCCGGGGAGCGGCTAAATTCTCAGGAAAGCACCGATGCTTCACACCAGGCTCACGCAAACCATCCAGCGCCACCCCCCAGAACGCGCCGCTATCGGCGTGATTGGCGCTCTTATTTTGACTACCTTCCTCCTGACTGTCCCCGGCAGCGTGGCGCAGGCGCAGACAGACGTAAGCGCGCCGCCGGCAAGCGCCGCTGTTCAACAGCCGCCGCTGCACCCTACCTTCCCCCTGCTTGACGCCAACGGCGAAAATGTGCTGGACTCTGGTCAGCCCGTCTCCACCATGAACACCTGCGGCGCCTGCCACGACGCCCCCTTTATCGCCAGCCACAGCTTCCACAGCGATGCTGGCTTGAGCGGCTTTACTGCCCCAGGACAGGTCAGCGGCGGGCAGGTTTGGGACAGCAGCGCCGGCATTTTTGGCAACTGGAACCCCATCACTTACCGCTACCTGTCGCCCACGGGCGACCCTGTCTTCGACCTGACAACGGCGGATTGGCTCAAACTGTTAGGAGCGCGCCACGTTGGCGGCGGCCCGGCCGTCTACGACCGCAGCGGGGGGCTGTTAGTAGAGTTGGAGCCAGATGCGGCCAGCGTCGAAGCCAGCGCCCTTGACCCCGCGCCCGCCAGGGCGCGCGTCAGCAGCCAGCCCATCCCCTGGGATTGGGCCGCCTCTGGCGTGGTAGAAATGAACTGTTTCCTCTGCCACACCCCCGACCCCGCTAACGATG
>CAZDSN010000777.1:0-2273 GCA_964507675.1 uncultured Ardenticatenaceae bacterium
CAACATGGCTACCTGGTAGACATCGTAGACATCGAAACCCACCTGGAAGCCATCATCGCCGTTTACCGCGACCAACTCTTAAACAACCTCTCCCCGTTCAATCCCGGGGGTGTTCCCATCAACCCCAGCATCGAACATTTCAGCCGCATCCTCTGCCACGCCCTGGCCTCCCGCATCACTGCCCCCAACCTTTCCACTATCACCGTGAAACTGTGGGAAAACGACATCGCCTGGGCCAGTTACACGCTGCCCATAGAGACTGGAGCAGTCTCGGAGACTGCTCCAGTCTAATGGTTTAGCTAACTTGCGTATTGGGCTGGTTATTTACGGTTCGCTGGACACCCTCACCGGCGGCTATCTTTACGACCGGCTGATGGTGGAAGCCTGGCGCGCCAGCGGGCATGAAGTCGTCCTCTTTTCCCTCCCCTGGCGGAACTACGCCCTCCATCTCAGCGATAATGCCAACTACACCTTTTTTCGTCGTTTGCAGACGGCGGCGCTGGACGTACTCATTCAAGATGAGCTAAACCACCCCTCGCTGCTGTGGCTGAATCCGCGGCTGCGGCGGCGCGTCGCCTACCCCATTCTTTCCCTGGTGCATCTGGTCAAAGTTAGCGAGCGGCGGCCCGCCTGGCAAAACCGTTTCTACGGCTGGCTGGAGCGCCGCTACTGGCAGACGGTGGACGGCTTTATTTACAACAGCCAGGATACGCGCCGCCTGGTGGAAGGGATGCTGGGCAGGCAGCCGCCAGGGGTGGTCGTTTATCCGGGGCGAGATCATCTCTCTCCCCTGCCGCGGGCAGCGCGCACAGATGACCAACCGCTGCGGCTTATTTCGGTGGGGAATGTGGTGCGGCGTAAGGGGCTGCATACGCTGCTGGTGGCGCTGGCGCAGGTGGGACGCGGCGATTGGCAGCTAACGGTCATTGGCAGCCTGACGATGGAACCCGCCTATGTGGCTGACCTGCACGCTTTTCTGCGCCAGCGCGGTTTGGCCGACCGGGTGATGTGGCGCGGCGCTGTGCCCAACAGCGAAATTGCTCCCTATCTGGCTGCCAGCGATCTGTTTATCATGGTATCGCAGTATGAGGGATTTGGCATGGTGTACCTGGAAGCGCTGGCGGCGGGGTTGCCCGTGATTGCTTCCACGGCAGGGGCGGCGGGCGAAATCGTGCGGCACGGGCAGGAAGGGTTTTTGCTGCCGCCTGAAAACCCGGCCGCGTTGGCCGGTTTACTGCGCCGTCTGCTGGCGAATCGCGCCTCCCTCCTGCCCCTCAGCCGCGCCGCCCACGCCCGCTGGCAGCAGTTCCCAACCTGGACCGAAGGCGCAGAAAAGATTATAGCGTTTGTTAACAATCAACAGAAAACAGCCAACAGAAAACGAACGGTTGACGACCAGCATCATTAACCATTCACCTATTCATCCATTCACCCATTAATTATTATTCCCCTCCCGCCAGTCCCCTGGCTGCAACGCCCCCAGTTCCCAGGGACCAATGGCCCAGCGGATCAGGCGCAGGGTGGGGTGGCCGATAGCTGCGGTCATGCGCCGCACCTGGCGGTTGCGCCCTTCGACGATCGTCAGGGAGAGCCAGCAGGTGGGGATGCTGCGCCGTTCGCGGATGGGCGGCGTGCGCGACCAGACGGGGGGCGGTTCCATGCGGGCGACGCGGGCGGGGCGGGTGCGCCCATCGCGCAACGCCACGCCTGCCGCCAGGCGCGCCAGGGCGTCGTCGTCGGGGATGTTCTCCACCTGTACCCAATACGTTTTGGGCAGCTTGAAGCGCGGATCGCTGATTTGTCGCTGCAAGCTGCCCGAATCCGTGAGCAGCACCAGCCCCTCGCTGTCATGATCCAACCGTCCCGCCGGGTAGACGTGCGGCACAGGGATATAATCCGCCAGCGTAGGGCGGCCCTGGCGGTCGGTGAACTGGCAGAGGACCAGGTACGGTTTGTTGAACAGGATCAGGTGGGCCATAGACGTGATAGGGTGAGGGCGTTTTATGTGTCGCCTTGCTGCCCTAAGTATACGCCAGCCTTCCCACCCCACGCCACACCGTAGGACAATTGGCTAAATTGCCCTTCCGCAGGCGACAGCCTGAGGAATCTCTACCCCCTTGCCCCCGCCGCCGCTGTCCTTCCGCAGGCGACAGCCTGTCGCCCATCCTGGTCATCAATCCCCTTCCCCCCCTGGGGGAAGGGGGTGGGGGGGATGGGGGCTTTCCTGATATCGGTTTCCACCACCAACTAAAGGGGTAAACCCATTCAAATTG
>CAZDSN010000778.1:0-2269 GCA_964507675.1 uncultured Ardenticatenaceae bacterium
ATTCCTCGTGGCTTGCCGTGAGCTTGCCGAATGGTGCGCCCCTTTGAAAAATTGTCTCACGCGGAGGCGCGGAAACGGTAATAAAAAGTTCGTGGGAATTCGTTTCATTCGTGGCAACGATTTTCATTCATCTACAGGATAGTGCTCGCTTCAGAAACTGGAGCTTCCGCCCTCACATTGTCTGTGTCCAATTGGTGCTGATCCAGATTCATCACGGCGCGGTTTGTCGCCCCCAATAGACCTAACGCCAGACAAAGAACACCTCCCGCCAGATACCAGGCGCGCACGCCGATAGCATCGGCCACCGGTCCGGCAATCAACAGCCCCAGCGGCGTCATGCCGGCAGACAGGCTGCCCAACAGCGTAAACACCCGCCCCTGCTTTTCCGGGGCCACCACCGTCTGCATAATGGCAATGATCGGACCGTTGACCATAGCCACCATGCTGCCCACACCGAACATCGCCGCAATGCCCAGCGGCAGCCGGTTGGCCGGCGTCAGACTCAACGCCAGCGTGCTCACGCCCAGCAACGCCAGTCCCAACAACGCCGTCAGCATCTTCCGCTGGAAGCCGCCCCAGGCGCTCAACAACAACCCACCCAGCAGCACGCCGACGCCAAAGGTGGCGTTCATCCAACCCAACTGCAGCGCGCCGCCGCCAAAATGGGTGGTAATCAGGATGGGCATAAGCGAAAACGCCGGCGCTAACAAGAAGTTGACAGACACCGTAATCAGCATCAGCCCCCGCAGCCCAGACCAGCTCCATACATAGCGCAGCCCTTCTTTCAAATCGCGGGCAATGGCCGCCACGCCGGCGCCTGTGGGCCGGGCAGACGCCTCTGGCTGGGGAACGTGTATGAATAAGAGCGGAATCATGGCCGCCAGAAAAGACACAATATCAATCGCCAGAATCCCCTGCATCGGCAGCCAGGCCACCAGCAGCGCGCCCAACGGCGCCGAGACGATGTTGAGACCGCCTTGCAGCATCTGGTTAATGCCGGCAATCCTGGTCAGCATCTCCGGCGGCACCATCAACGATGTAGAAGCCATCATCGCCGGCCCATGGAACGTTCCCCCCAGTGCGCGCACAAACAAGATAGCCAGAATCTGCCATACTTCTACCCGCCCCGTGGCAAATAACACCAGCAGCAGCACGGTTACCAGCGCCACCAGACTATCCGCCCCAATCATCACCCAGCGCCGGTTCCAACGGTCTACTAATGTGCCGGCAATGGGACCCAAAACCACGCCCGGCAGCAGCCCTACCAGCGACGCCAATGCCAACACCGTCGCCGAGCCGGTTTGCTCCGTCAGATACCAGATCAGGGCAAACTGCACCAGTTGGCTCCCTAACAACGACACCGCCTGCCCGCCCCACATCGCCAAAAACGGGCGCAGCGGATATTGCCTCTCCATTTCCGTTCGATTGCCAGCCATCCTCAATCCTCCTTCATAAATAGGACGCTGATTAACGCAGAAATTAGACGCTGATTAACGGGGATGCAAGCCAGGCAAACATCAATCTGCGAAATCTGCGAAATCCTGATTAAAAAAATTTTCATTCCTCGTGGTGCGCCGCCGCCCATGGGCAACTCCCTCGAAAATAGCGTATCGTAGGGCAGGTTGCCAACCCGCCCATGCTTCCAAAACAGTCTCATGCGGGGAAAATGTAGAACAAATTGCGTCTACTCCCGCTCCTCGTCACGTATCAAATGTAGCGGATATAAACCCACCACCAAACCATAAGGCTGTACTTCCACACCCCCGCTCGCTTTCTGGCGCTCATTTTCCTGGCTCAACTCCCCTATCTCACTGAGCAGCGCCGCCAGCCGCGTGGCAAACGTCTGGAACTGCGCCGGCGTCAGGTTGAAGGTGGCCCGCCCCAACACGCGATCCACGGTCTCCACGCTGCGCGCCGGCGTATTCAGGTCAATCAGCCCGGCAGCCACGCTCCGCCGCACCTCTTCCCTGGCCCCATCAAAAATGACGCCCAGAATATCCCGCACTGCCTGGTCGGTGAACTGCGTCAGGGCAAACAACTGGTCGTCTACGCAAAAATCGCGCGCCACAGCCTGATACGTCTTCTCAATGATGCCCGACACCACGTTCATCTCTACCACCCCAATCAGCCCAAACTTTTCCAATTGGTTGACGTGGTAATACAGCTTGGTTGCCGGCATATCCAACCGCGCCGCCACTTCCTTAACCGTTTTCGGCTTCAGCAAAAGCTGCAATATTTGCGTCCGCAGCGGATCGGCGATCACCTTCAG
>CAZDSN010000779.1:0-2263 GCA_964507675.1 uncultured Ardenticatenaceae bacterium
AATGGCACGAATTTTCTGACCACTGACCACCGTTCACTGACCACTATTTTCGAAGGAATGACTTATGGGCTTTATCATGGACGGCCTGGATGCCGAAGGGTATGACCGCTCGTACAACGACCGCGATTTGCTGCGGCGCATTGTCACTTACTTTCGCCCCCACCGGCGGCTCATGCTGGGCGTAGCCGGCGTCATCTTCCTGAACGCCATCATGACCACGGCGCTGCCCATTCTGATTGGGCGCATGATTGACACGCTGGATGCTACTCCCAATCTAGGCAGCGCCGGCTGGCTGCTGCTGGCTTTTCTGGTGTTTGGCGCACTGTCGTGGGTCTTTAACTATATCCGCCAATGGCACACGTCTCGCGTCGTCGGCAGCATTGTGCTCAAGCTGCGCCAGGATGCTTTTGCCGCCGTGATGGCGCGGGACATGTCATTTTACGACGAGTTCGCCTCCGGCAAGATCGTCAGCCGTGTCACGTCGGACACACAATCGTTTGCTTCGGTGGTGACCTTGACGCTGAACCTGATCAGCGAGATGTTGATTGTGGTGATCGTTGTCGCGGTGCTGCTGTCCATTAACGTGCGCCTGACGGTGATGACGCTGACTATTGCGCCGCTGGTGATTGCCGCCGCGCTTAGTTTCCGCCATATTGCCCGCCAGACGACGCTGCGGGCGCAGCGGGCGCTGGCAAACGTGAACAGCAACGTGCAGGAAACAGTGACCGGCATTGCCGTAGCCAAAAACTTCCGCCAGGAACAGAACATTTACAATGCGTTCACCCAGGTTAACGAGCAATCCTATGGGGTATCGCTGCGACAGGGGATGACATTTTCAGCCATTTTCCCGGTGTTGGTGTTAATTGCCGGCATTGGTACCACCATCATCGTCTATCTGGGCGGACAAAGCGTCTTTGAGGGCGTGGTTTCGGCTGGCGAGTGGTTTCTGTTTGTGGAAGCGGTCAACCTGTTCTGGTTTCCGCTTACCAGCATTGCCTCCTTCTGGAGCCAGTTCCAGCAAGGTTTGTCCGCCAGCGAGCGCGTCTTTGCCCTGATTGACGCCGAGCCGCGCGTGGTGCAAATTGACCACCAACCCGTACCGCCGCTGCGGGGGGAAATCGCCTTCCGCCACGTGGACTTTCGTTACACACTACAGGAAAAGGTGCTATCCGGCTTCAATCTGGCGATAGCCGCCGGGGAAACCGTAGCCCTGGTAGGGCACACGGGTGCGGGCAAATCCAGCCTGGGCAAACTGGTGGCCCGTTTCTACGAGTTTCAGGCGGGCCAACTGCTCATTGATGGGCGGGACATTCGCACCTTTAATTTACAAGATTATCGCCGCCAGTTAGGGGTTGTGCCGCAGACACCGTTTTTATTTGCCGGCACGGTGCGAGACAACATCCGTTATGGCCGTCCCGATGCCAGCGAAGCGGAGGTGCTGGCGGTGGCGCAGCAAATTGGTTGGGGGGATTGGCTGCAAGCGCTGCCACAAGGGTTGGAGACGGAAGTGGGCGAAGAAGGGCGGTCGCTTTCCATGGGGCAGCGGCAGTTAGTGGCTCTGGCGCGGGTGATGCTGCAAGACCCGGCCATTATTATTCTGGACGAAGCCACCGCCAGCGTAGACCCCCTGGCAGAAGCGCAAATTCAAGAAAGCCTGGAGGTAGTCCTACGCCAGCGCACGGCCATCATTATCGCCCACCGCCTCTCCACCATTCAAAACGCCGACCGTATCATTGTGCTGCGCCAGGGAGAGATCATTGAAGAAGGCACACACGACCAGTTAAGACGCCTGGGCGGACATTACGCCGAACTATACGACACCTACTTCCGCCACCAGTCGCCTGATTATGAAGTGCCGGCACAGTTCTCCCTGAATTGAGAGACATCCCCGCGCCGCCCAAATAAAAAAGCGTCTGCCAGGTACCTGGCAGACGCTTTCATGTTTACGTTCTGGGACTCAACTGCCTTCACGCAGTCTGTCCATCAAGGACACGAACCTACGGCACGGGTGCGCAGTGTTGCGCCACAACCCCAGGCACTGCTGGATCATAGACGAAGGAGCAGATCGAGGTGACGGGCGGGTTGGTGGGCACGTACTGCGTGTTGAATGTGTTGCTATAGCAACCGGGCAATCCCGTCTGCAGTACTGTACTATTGCTGCCATCAGCGAAGTAGAAGCGCACCAGCCAATACTTATTGGTGTCGCCCGTGGACACGCTCAAGGAAAGGTTGGGGTTGAGGGAGACGTTGGTGCTCACGGGAG
>CAZDSN010000780.1:0-2263 GCA_964507675.1 uncultured Ardenticatenaceae bacterium
GCCAGGGGCGGGGTCATAGAGGGCGAGGGGCGCGCAGCGCCCCTCGCCCTCGGCCAAAAGCCCCTTCCCCCGAGGGGGAAGGGGGATGGGGGGATTCCCTTACATGGGTTTCCACGAACGGCCCAAGGGGCAAACCCGTTCAAATTGAGAATTGCTGTTGTCCTACATTGTAGTTGCCTGATTGTGATGCCTGTATAATGGGTGGGCGCATTCACGGACGGAAGCGGACAATTCCCCCCAAAAAAGAGGCTAAAATGATAAAGGTATCCGTACCGAAAAACGTGCTGCTGGTTATCTTGTTGATCGTTGGCGCCGCTATCGGAGCGCTCATTGCCGCGGGCATTGGCAGCGGCAGCGTTCTGGGAATCGTCATTGGCGCGATTGTCGGCGCTGTGGTTGGTTATCTCATGTGGTTAACGGACGTTATTGGCAGCAAATGAGAGTCCGCTAGACGTTACCTGGCTGCCCGAATGACGCGATTGCGCAACGTACCCAGGCCGGTTACAGACAGGGCCACCACGTCGCCCGCCTGCAAATAGCGCCCCATTTCCATGCCGCAGCCGCGTCCTGCCGCGCCGGAACAGGTGCCCGATCCAATAAACTCGCCCGGATAGAGTGTTTCCGCCTGCGAAATGTAGGCTATCATGTCCGCAAACGTCCAGTGCATGTCCGCCGTGCTGCCGCGTGACCATTCCTCACCGTTAATGGTCGCCGTCATCGTCAGGTTATAAGGATCGGGTACCTCATCCGGGGTTACCAGATAAGGGCCAATGGCGCTGCCGCCGTCGAAATCCTTGCCTTTGGCCGGGCCCAGGCGGCCTGCCTGCTCTTTCATCTGCATGTCGCGGGCAGAGAAGTCGTTGAAAATGGTATAGCCGCCAATATAGCTGTGCGCCTGGCTCTGGGGAATGTCTCGCCCCATCTGCCCGATGTAAACGCCCCATTCCAGCTCATAGTCGAACTTTTGCGTATACGGCGGCATGGTCACCTCCGCATCCGGGCCAATCACGGAAAAGCGGTTGCCCTTGTAATAGATGGGGCGCTCATACCATGCTTTGTTCAGACGGTAGGCGAGGGAGCGATGCCGGCCAAAACGGCGCTCAATCCATTCGTCCACCGGCCCCAGTTTTTTCAGCCCGGCCACGCGGATGCTGTTGATGATGTGCTGCTCAAACGACATACAGTCGCGCAGCGACTCTGGCCTCGGCACAGGCGAGAGCAGCTTCACATCTGCCAGAGACACAATCGCCTGTGGTGGGCGCTGGCTGGCGACGTAAGCAGCTACCTCCTGCGCCAGCTCCCGCGCCGCCGCCCCGCCGCGCAAAAAAGCCAGCATATCCACGAAATGGGGCGACGACTCGCCGCTGCGCGCGCGCATGCCGGCATCCAGCGCGGCAATCGTCCGTTCTTCATCTATCAGAACCCCAATCTGCGCTGCTCCCTCTGGCGGGACAAATGTTACTAATTTCATACGGCCTCTTTTGTCAGAAAATCAATACGTATGGATAACGCTAAAAAAGAGCCAATTGTCTTTCCTGAGCCTGGATTGCACCACCCAGGTCAGGTTCATACTTCCTGTTTCTTTTCCAGGTTGCATAGACACAATACTCAAACAACTCTTTCTTGCTGTTGCGTTTTCTCACCGCCTGGCTGCCAACGTGACCAAATCCAAGGGATTGTAAAGAATCCGCAAGTAATTTGTCCGTGCGAACCTGCACGCCATAGAAACTGGAATTGCCTACAATATATGCCAGCGCTGCCCCCTCCTGTAAATTACTTTGTAAGTTCTGCAAGTGCAAGTGCATATCGTGGAAATATTTCCAGACATAATTTGCCATTAACAGGGCATTCTTTTCCTTTGTTTTCAAAATTTGCCGGACAACAGGCATTAACGACTCTGAAAGCTCTGTTTCATAGGGTTCCCATTCTTTGAGCCTGCTTGTAGCAATGCCCCACGTTCCCCCAATGGTTTCCCAATCCAGTTCACCCGCCTGACGTGCTGTATTCAAGAATTTCGTCCAATACATATAAGGACGAAGTTCCCGAATATAGCTGATGCGGTTAGGGTAGGGAGGAGACGTAATCACGTGTGAGAATCGGATGCCATTAGCTGGTATAACGTCTCTCGAATCTGCCAGATGTACTGATGCCCGACCATTAGGGCCTTTGCTGGCGCTTTCCAAAATGACGTTGAATATTGCCTGGTATAGGAACTTAATTTGTTCTAACTCATACGCTGCTGCTTCAGCGTGAAACGACATAG
>CAZDSN010000781.1:0-2259 GCA_964507675.1 uncultured Ardenticatenaceae bacterium
ATATAGGGATATACCCCCCCCAGGGGGGTGGGTATCGTTCGCTACTAAAATACAGGAACAATCCCGCGTAGAAGCCGAGTTTCTTAAGAGCTGGGTTTCTTCTTCTCAAGTTATAAAGGAGTCCCTTGATGGCTCACGAAGAACAAATCACCCTGCCCGTACTGGGCATGACCTGCGCCAACTGCGTGGCGGCGGTGGAAAGGAATACGAAGAAGGCGGCGGGCGTGCAGGCGGCAAATGTCAACTTTGCCAGCGAAAAGGTCACTTTCAGCTATGACCCGGCAGCCAGCGACGCCCGCGACGTCACCCAGGACGTGATCGCCCGCATTCAGCGCGCCGGCTACAACGTGCCTACCGCCAGCCTCGATCTACCCCTGCTAGGCATGACCTGCGCCAACTGCGCTAACACCATCGAACGCCGCCTGAACAAGCTGCCAGGCGTGCTGGAGGCCAGCGTCAACCTGGCTAGCGAAAAAGCTGCCGTGCGCTACGTCCCTGGGCAGGTCTCGCGGGCGGAGATGGTGGCCGCCGTGCGCCGCGCGGGGTATGACGTGGTCGAAGCCGGAACCTTAGAAGAGATGCCGGACATGGAAGCGGCGGCCCGCGCCGCCGAAGTGCGCCACCAGCAGCGGCGCTTCCTGGTAGGCATCATTTTCACCCTGCCGCTGTTTTTGCTGAGCATGGGGCGGGATTTTGGTTTGCTGGGTATGTGGGCGCATGGGGGCTGGATGAACATCCTCTTCTGGGTCCTGGCGACACCCGTGCAATTTTACGTGGGCAAAGATTATTACACAGGCGCGTTCAAATCACTGCGCAACGGCGCGGCCAATATGGACGTGCTGGTGGCGCTTGGCTCTTCTGTGGCCTACTTCTACAGTGTGGCTGTGGTTCTGGGCGCGCCCGGACACGTCTATTTTGAGACGGCGGCGGCCATTATTACCCTGATTGTGCTGGGCAAACTGTTGGAAGCGCGGGCCAAAGGACATACCAGCGAAGCGATTAAGAAGCTGATTGGTTTGCAGCCCAAGACGGCGCGCATCGTCCGCGGCGATGCCGAAGTGGACATCCCCATTGCCGAAGTGGCTGCCGGCGACATCGTCGTCGTCCGTCCAGGCGAGAAAATCCCCGTAGATGGGGTGATCATTGAAGGGCGCTCCGCCGTGGATGAGAGCATGATTACGGGCGAGAGCCTGCCCGTGAGCAAACAGGTGGGGGACGGCGTTATTGGCGCAACGTTGAATAAGCAAGGGCTGCTGCATTTTGAAGCCACGAAAGTGGGCAAGGAGACGGCGCTGGCGCAAATTATTAAGCTGGTGGAGCAGGCGCAGGGCAGCAAGGCCCCCATCCAGCGGGTGGTGGACCAGGTGGCGGCGGTGTTTGTGCCTGTCGTTATCGGCCTGGCTCTGCTCACTTTTGCGATCTGGCTGGTCAGCGGGGCGGGTTTTACGCCGGCGCTGGTGCGATTGGTAGCCGTGCTGGTGATTGCCTGCCCCTGCGCCATGGGGCTGGCCACGCCCACGTCTATCATGGTGGGCATAGGCAAAGGGGCGGAACACGGTATTCTGTTCAAAGACAGCGCCGCGCTGGAGCAGGCGCAGCGGCTGACAGCAATAGTGTTAGACAAAACGGGCACGATTACACGCGGTGAACCCTCAGTAACGGACGTTATTGCCAGCGAGACGGCCGGCAGCGCGGCGGATGAACTGCTGCGCCTGGCAGCGTCCGCCGAACGGGGCTCGGAGCATCCACTAGGGGAAGCGGTGGTGCAGTCGGCACAGGCTAGAGGACTGCGGCTGAGCCAGCCTACGGCATTTCAAGCCATTGCCGGGCACGGTATTGCCGCGCAAGTGGACGGGCAGCAGGTGTTGTTAGGCAGTTTGCGCCTGATGCAGCAGGAAAAGGTGGCTCTGAACGGCTTGATGCCCCAGGCGGAGCGGCTGCAGCAGGAAGCCAAGACGGCTATGTGGCTGGCGGTGGATGGGCAAGCCAGTGCCTTGATTGGCGTGGCCGACACCATTAAGGAAAGCTCGCCGGCGGCGGTAGCCGCCATGCATGAACTGGGCTTGACGGTGATCATGATTACGGGGGACAACGCGGCTACGGCGCAGCAAATTGCGGCGGAGGTGGGCATTGACCGTGTCTTTGCCGAAGTGCTGCCGGGCGACAAAGCGGCTTACGTGGCTCAGTTACAGCAAGAAGGGTACAAAGTGGGCATGGTGGGGGATGGGATTAACGACGCGCCCGCCCTGGCGCAGGCGG
>CAZDSN010000782.1:0-2258 GCA_964507675.1 uncultured Ardenticatenaceae bacterium
TTCTTTTGGTTTACCCATCGTGCAGCGCCAGCATCTCTTGAACAAGGTCAGTGAGCGCTTCGGCAATTTCGCGTTCGGCCAGTTGACCGGCCTCCGTTGTTC
This sequence comes from uncultured Ardenticatenaceae bacterium, assembly GCA_964507675.1. Classification (GTDB taxonomy): domain Bacteria; phylum Chloroflexota; class Anaerolineae; order Promineifilales; family Promineifilaceae; genus JAGVTM01. Next base: position 103 of record CAZDSN010000782.1, read on the forward strand.
CGTTTCCTATTCTCCCTGTCTGCGCCCAGGTAGGGTCAATAGGTGTACGCCAACTTTCCAGAATCTCGTTTTGTTGGCCAACCGGCAATTGTCCTAAGGCAGTGACGCCATCAATAATAAATGTAGCCGTTTCTTGCGCCCTATCAGCTATTTCTGCCGCGCCGCCACGCGCCTGGAATTTGTCGTAATCATTCCAGGTGTAAGCGCCGGAGTATTCGTTGCCACCTGTCCAGACTTCATCTCGCTGATATTGGGCTATCTTCCTGCCCAAAGCGTTTATTTCATCCGTTACCCCTGGTATTGGGGTGTAATTCCCAAGTTGTGCCTGACAGCTTATGGTGAGTAGTAGATTCATTGCTAACCAGACGAAGACGTTGCACCACCATTTTTTCATCAGTTTCTCTCCGGAACAACAAAATCCTGTTCTCTTGTATGTAGCACATCACGGAAACCTCTGGTTGTTACATCAACTCCTACCTGTATATACATTGATACAATAGCATAACTACAACAACTTGTCAAGAGTCCTAAAAGAAAAGCCAGGCTACGTTTCTCATTCTTGATGTTGGCAGCGATTTCCCGGTGTGTCAGTTTTGCCGGCATCCCTTAACTATGCTATTGTTTGCCGCAAAACCATCATTTTGACGGGAATATGCCATGCCATCCACTTCGCCATCTATCTATCAATTGTTAAGCGCCTGGGGTCAGGCGGTTGCCGGCACGTCTCACCCGCAGCCGCCAGCTTATGCCGGGCCCGACGTGATTATCCATCGCTTCCAGGAAGATTCGCGCCTGGTGCAGCCAGGGGATTGCTTTGTGGCGCGGCTGCGTACGCGGCATGACGGCTCCATTTACAGCGATGGACATCCGTACATCCCGCAGGCGGCAGCTAATGGGGCGGCGTTGGTGTTGGGGCAGCGCTTGCCGGCAGAAATAGAGCTGCCGCCGGGCACGCCGTATCTGCAAGCGGCGGATACGGGCATAACCCTGGCCTGGCTGGCTGCCGCCTGGCACGGCTTTCCCAGCCAGCAGTTGGTGGTGGTGGGCATTACGGGCACGGATGGCAAAACGACCGTAACGAACCTGTTGTACAGCATTTTGCAAGCGGCAGGGGTGAAAGTGGGCATGATCAGCACCATTAACGCTTATTTTGGCAACCAGGCGGAAGATACGGGGCTGCATGTGACCACGCCGGAAGCGCCCGCCGTGCAGCAGTATTTACGGCGGATGGTGGATGCCGGCCTGACCCACTGCCTGCTGGAAACGACCTCGCACGCCCTGGCGCAGTACCGGGTGGGGGCGGTAGCATTTGACGTGGCGGTGGCCACCAACATTGGGCACGAACACCTGGATTATCATGGCAGCTACGAAGGGTATCTGGCGGCCAAAGCGCGGCTGTTCCAGGCGCTGAACGATGAACCGCTTTCGCTGCCTGCCGCGCCCGCCAAACAGACGCTGATGAAAGCGGCCATTCTCAACCGGGACGATGCTTCTTATGAGCCGCTGCGCCGCATCCCGGCCCCTATCCACATCACCTATGGGCTGCGGCTGCCAGGCGACGCGCGCGCGGAAGCCATTGAATACGCCGCCGGCGCCACCCGCTTCCATCTGATCCTGGATACCCGCGCCGCTCGCCACAGGGGGAGTGAGCCGCTGCCGCCCGCGCCGCCGCGTCCCTGGCCGATTAGCACGCCGCTGGTGGGGGCGTTTAATGTGTATAACATGCTGGCGGCAGCGGCGGCGGCGGATGTGTTGGGGATCGCGGAGCCGGCTATCCAACAAGGGTTGGAAGCTGTGCCGGGCATCAGCGGGCGGATGCAGCGCATCCATCGTGGGCAGCGGTTTTGGGTGGTGGTGGATTTTGCGCATACGCCGAACGCGCTGGCGCAGGCGATTGCCGCGGCGCGGGGGATGACGGGGGGGCGGGTGATTGTGGTGTTTGGCAGTGCCGGCAAAAGGGACGTGGAAAAGCGGCGCATGATGTCGGAAATTGCCGCCCGCGACGCCGATCTGACCGTCCTCACCGCCGAAGACCCGCGCACGGAATCCTTAGACGACATCCTGGAGATGATGGCGGCGGGCTGCCGCCGCGAAGGGGGCGTGGAAGGGGAAACGTTCTGGCGCGTGCCCGACCGGGGGCAGGCGATTTATTTTGC
>CAZDSN010000783.1:0-2243 GCA_964507675.1 uncultured Ardenticatenaceae bacterium
CGAGGAGCCAACCATATTGAACAGGCGGCGCACGTTAATGTAGCGCCAGGCGCCATTGCTGCTGAGAGTGCGCCCACCCCAGACGCGGATGCCGCGCCCAGGAAAAGCGCGAATGCAGTTGACGCCAATGGGATTGAGGACATCCTGCTCGCCGCGGCTGAGTTGAATTTCCAGGTTGACTGCGCCGCGCACGACTTCGTTTGCCGGCACTTTATGCACGCCCCGTTCCGTATCGCTGCGACCATAAATCCCCACCAGATACCCGCTGGGGGGAACCAGTTTGGTGCCGGCCCCGCCCAGGTTGGCAATCTCCAGCCAGGGGTAATAGAGTGCGGCGTGGGATGTGTCGAAATTGAGGAATTCGCGCCACTCTTTGGCTTGCTGCGCGTTCAAGCCGGGGGGCGTATCCAGAATGGCAAAGCGGAAGCGCATCTTCTCGCAATGGGTGATCATGGCCGTCTGCACGGCTTTGATCATCTCTTTAGCTTTCTTGGAACCATCGTAACCGGTCATCACGTCGGGGCACAAGACCAGGTTCACTTCATCCAACGCTTCCAGCCCGCCCAAGCCTGTGCGCGCGGCAGGATCGCCAATGTAATCGTTGGCGGTGAGGGCTGATGCCCCATCGGGCGCGGGCGCGGCTTTGCTTTCTTCGCCTTCTTTGGCAGGTTTGGCGGCGGGGGTGGGCTTTGCCGGCATTTCGCGCAGCGCCAACAAACTGGTCACGTAGCAGGCGCCGCCGCCGTTGGCAAAGTAACCATAAACAGCCTCCGGCAAATAGGCGCCATCCACAAAACCGCCAAACACATCGCTGTACTGTGTCCAGTTGGTCACCAACGTGGCTTTGTTCAAAACGGATTCCACTGGCACGCGCTCGCCTGTGTTGGCGTCCAGACTTTTGCGGCTGGCTTCGGCGGTGATGCCGATGAAGGCGGCAATGGATGTGCCCGCGCTTTCAATCGGCTTGGTGCCGCGATCCACCTCTTCGACGTACACCCCTGGTGATGCATAACCTACAGCCATATTAATTCTCCTTTGTTGGTTAGTGAGCAGCGATTAAGAGCAAACAACAGAAAATCCTTGCCTAGAAAACAAAATCCAAAATGGATGTTCTTAGAGACCTCCTATATCCACATAGATGTGTTCCGAATTTAGCTACATAATCATACATTTCAGATAGCTTACTGGAGTCTGGCGAAAATCACATTTCAGTCGAGTGTGGTGGCAGGTTTGAAACCTGCCACCATCAGAGACAAAATTGAAAACGCCAATGTCCAGTAGCTTATATTAACTCGTCAGATCCTCTGACCACTTCTCGATCAACTTCTGCTGGACGTCCGCCGCCCGCCAATTTCTTACCACCATCACTATTACAACAGCGACCAATATTACAGATGCAAATACACAAGAGAAACAAGATAGAGTAAGGCGATGAGTAATATAATACAATAGTAAAATGACCAGCGTAATTAGAGACGAGCTTCCCAGAACTGCACTCATATGTTTAATGAGGATTATCCGCTCAAGCCCCAAAAGCGCTTCTTCTCCTTCTTTACTTTTACTTGCAATACGTTGACGTTGGTATATATAGTTCACTTCTTTTTCAACAAAGTTGCCTGGCGGGTACATGCGGACCAGGCCAATTATCACCCCAAATTCTTGGGCAAAAAAACCTAAAGCATATGCGGCCAATGCTGCTGCCACTATTAACCACCAAGTTTGCTTTGTTGGTTCGAGCAATGCCCAATGCACCTTGAAAGGGATAGCCAGAATGAGAATGCCGCCCCCAATATATATAAGGTCACGGTAAATAAAATGAGTATAAATACGACCAACAAACTTTTCGATTTGTTCTAATGTTTCTGCCATGAATCACTCCACTAATTTGATGCTATAGTCATTAAGAAAAGGATTTTGGGTCTACCGGAGGTAGAAGGCAAAGCTCTTGACTAAAGCCCCAAAATCTTTATCTGAATGTCTAAGGTTAACTTCCTAGCTAAAGGCATGCCTTTAACTACTCTATTCACAACTCAATATCAAAATCCCCGCTGACAGCCGGGATGGTTACCTGTTTTTGCCTGGGTTTGCCACTGGCTGGCCAGGCAACCAGCGTATAAGCGCCAGGGAGGAGGCCGCCTAAAACGAAGCGTCCCTGGTCGTCGGTTGTCGTCAGAAAGCCCGTGCCTTTTACGGCTACTTCTATGTTAGCCTGGGGATTGCCGTTTTTGGCGTGAACAGTGCCG
>CAZDSN010000784.1:0-2222 GCA_964507675.1 uncultured Ardenticatenaceae bacterium
GAGAAGGGGTAATGTAGGGCGACCCCTCGCCCTCTCCGAAAAGCCCCCTTCCTCCTTGAGGGGGAAGGGGGATGGGGGTCTTCACCCCCGTTTGCCGAATTTTTTCTTAAACCGCAGTTTGTCCTCTTTGCAGAAGTTGAACTTCTGAAAAACGAAAACGAGAAATTTATGGAAGAAACAAGACAAAGTAACCGCGTGCTAGAGCGCGCGTTTCTGGTAGGAGTGGAATTTAAGCAAGGGCGGGCGCTGCTGCCGGTGGAAGAGAGCCTGATAGAGCTGGCGCGGCTGGCAGATACGGCCGGCCTGGAAGTGGTGGGCGAGGCGACGCAGCGTTTGTCGCAGCCCGACAGCGCCACTTACATTGGTTCGGGCAAGCTAGAGGAAATTCACCACCTGGTGGATGATCTGGAGGCTGGCGTGGTGTTGTTTGACGACGAACTGAATCCGCGCCACCAGCGGGAGCTGGAAAAGGTGTTTGGCGAAAATGTGAAGGTGCTGGATCGCACTGCCCTGATCCTGGACATTTTCGCGCAACATGCGCAGACAGCCGAAGGCCAGTTGCAAGTCGAACTGGCGCAGTTGGAATATCGCCTGCCGCGCCTGACCAGGATGTGGACCCACCTGGCGCGGCAAGCCGGCGGGCGCGCGGGCGGAGCCACCGGCGGCGTGGGTGTGCGCGGGCCGGGTGAGAAGCAGATTGAGACGGACCGCCGTGAAATCCAGCGGCGCATCAGCAAGATCAAGCAGGAACTGGAGACGGTGCGGCAGCGGCGCAGCCAGCAGCGCGCCAAGCGACAGCAAACGGCGCTGCGCGTGGTGGCGGTGGTGGGGTATACAAATGCCGGCAAATCCACTCTTCTCAACCAACTCAGCGGCGCGGACATCCTCACCGCCGACATGCTGTTTGCCACCCTGGACCCGACCACGCGCCGCGTCCATCTGCCCGGCGGCCGCGAGATGCTCTTTACCGATACCGTTGGCTTCATCCAGAAGCTGCCCACGCAGATTGTAGCGGCCTTTCGCGCCACCCTGGAAGAGATCAACGATGCCCATGTTTTGCTACACGTGGTGGACGCCACGCATCCCCAGGCGCAGGCACAAATGGAAGCCGTTGAAGACACCCTGGCGCAGTTGGAAGTCGAGCATCTGCCCATAGTGATCGCCCTCAATAAGATTGACCAGCTTTCTCCCGCAGAGCGGGCGACGCTGTCCGCGCTCACCTTTTCTGCGCCTGCCGTGCCCGTGTCGGCGCTGACCGGCGAAGGGATCGAGGAACTGCTCATCGTCGTGGAAGCTGCTGCTGAAAAGTACATGATGCCGCTGCGCGTGCACCTGCCGTATGATCGCGGCGACCTGCTTTCCCTGTTCCATGAGCGGGGTCAGGTAGACAATGAAGAGCATGGCGTTGATGGTGTAACCGTTTTGGGGCGTTTGCCCCGCCGTTTGCACCCCGCCTTTGCGGACTATGAAATGCCGCTAACCTGATTCTTACCATTACTCCTGCGGTTTCAGGATGATCACCCATGACAGGTAATGGAGACCTCAAAGGTCCAGTCAAATTTATCAACGAACTATTGGACAAGACCAGCAATTTTCTGGCGGCGCGTCCAGGCCTGCTGCCGCTGGTGGGTGTGGGTCTGATCGCGCTCAACCTGCTGCTGCAAATCTTCCCTGGCCCCCGCTTCTGGTTGGTAGACAGTAACCTGTTTTTGCACATTGGTTTGCTGCTGGCTTTGCTGGGGCTGCTGCTAATCAGGCCGTTAGGGTGAGGCGGTTGTGAATCCCATCCGTGCTTTAACCCAAAACAACTCCGTCCAGGCGGCGTTGGCGGCGTTGTCTGCCCAAAGTGAATCTGCTATTGCTCAGGCGGTGGCTATCCAACAGATTCCTGCTCCGACTTTTGCAGAAGCCGCTCGCGCCGTTTACGTGCAGCAGCAGTTTACGACCCTGGGGCTGCAAGATGTCTTTCAGGATGATCTGCGCAACGTTTTTGGCCGGTTGCCCGGTTATAACCCCCACCATCCGCCTCTGGTTATTTCTGCTCACCTGGATACCGTTTTTACCGCCGAGACGGATTTGACGGTGGTGCGCCGGAATGGCCTGGTTTACGGCCCAGGCATTGCCGATAACAGTATGGGCGTGGCTGGCCTGCTGGTGCTGGCAAATACGCTGCGCCAGTTTAACCTGTATCCCCAGGGGGACATCTGGTTTGTGGCGAATGT
>CAZDSN010000785.1:0-2208 GCA_964507675.1 uncultured Ardenticatenaceae bacterium
GCCCGACGCAAGGGGAAAGGCGACACAGCGATATTGTTGGCGTTTAGCGGGGCGGAAATCCCGGCGCGGCGAGAAATCTTCCGCGGCGAAAAAACGACTTATACCGTGACCTGGACACCGCAATTAGGTGAACTGGCGGCCGCAGAGCGGGAGCAGGGCGAGAAGGCGCTGCCTGTGACTGTTATTTTGAGCTACCGTCAGGATGGGCAAAATGTGCGCGTGAGCCAGACGACGGATATTCGCATTAAGCTGGATACGACTCGCCTGCGCCGCCGCCTGGATTCCAAATTGAATTTCCTGATGGGAAAAGTACCCAAAGGCTTGAAAAGTTGACGCTTTTCCACCGGCCGGAAACATGGTAAATTACGTATGTTCTACAATTTGCATAATTTACAGATGGAGACAGTATGTCCAAAGTAATCAGTTCAACCGAATTACAGAAAAACACGCGCGAAGTTATTGACTGGGCGCGGACTAAGGGGGAAGCTGTGGTTGTGGAAACCTACGGCAAGCCGATGGCCGCCATTCTTGCCTTTGACGAATACCAGGCCTATTTGCAGTATAAACAGGCTCGCGCCCAACGCTTTGCCCGCCTGCGCCAGGCTGCGGCCGAAAACGCCGCCTTTAACCAACTGAGCGAAGTCGAAGCGATGGCCCTGGTCGAGCAGGCGCGGCAAGAAATGTACGAGCAGCGGGACAAGGAAGCGTGAGCCTGCGCGCCGTGCTGGATACGAATTTGCTGGTCAGCTACCTCTTGACGCAGGGAGAAACCCTATCGCGTATTGTTGCCCATTGGGAACAGGGGCGCTTCGTCTACCTCATCTCCCCGGCGCTGCTGGCCGAACTGAAAGAAGTGGTGAACCGTCCGCGCCTGCGCCGTGTTATGCGCGCCGATCCGCAGGCGTTGATTGACGTTATTGAGCAAGATGCGGAACCTGTGCCGGGCGAACTGGTCCTGAGCGGTATCTGCCGCGATCCGAAAGACGACATCTTTATTGCCTGCGCGTTGGAAGGCAAGGCCGATTATTTGGTGAGCGGCGATGCCGATTTGCTGGATATGGGTTCTTATCAAAGCGTACAAATGATAGCGCCCCAGGCGTTTTTGCAAAAGTTGGAAGCTTGATTGGCTAATCTCAGCTACAGAGTGGCGACAACAAATTTCAGTAAGAAACGAATGGAAGCTCCCATAAGGAAAAGTCGTTGTTTACTCCCATTCGTTGTCGTTATTTTGGGAGGAAAACATGGAAACGAACCGTATTGAAATCACTCCTGACGTGATGTTGGGCAAACCGGTGATCCGCGGCACGCGCATTCCGGTGGAACTGGTTATTCGCAAATTGAGCGAAGAGGTCAGGGAAGCGGACCTGTTGGACGCTTATCCCCGGTTGGCACCGGAGGATATTAAAGCGGCATTGGCCTTTGCCGCCGATTCGCTGGCGCACGAAACGATTGTCCTATGACCAGGAACATTTACGCCCAACCTTCCCTGTTCCATCGCCGGCAGCCGGAAGAAAACATGATTTCCTACACCTCTGGGCCCAACCCCGACCTGGGCCGCTTTGTGGCGGAGCACGCCACACCCTATGAACCGGTGACTGACGATTATAATGTGCCGCCTTTCGACAAGCCCATCACCACGACCAAGGCGACAGCCATTTACAATATGCACACTTACTGGAGCAAGAAGCCTCATGACGCCATTCGCCAGTACATTCGTCATTACACCCAACCGGGTGATCTGGTACTAGACCCATTTTGCGGCTCTGGCGGCACGGCTTTGGCGGCACTGATGGAGGGGCGCAAAGCAATTGCGATTGATCTGTCTCCAGCGGCTACGTTCATCACCAAGAATTACTGTACGCCGGTAAACCCGGTTGATTTGCAGCAGGCTTTTCAGGAATTGAAAGCCAAAGTTAAGCCAGAAATGGATTGGTTGTACGAAACTCGTTGTGATCGCTGCAACGGCCGGGCCACAACTGCCTACACCGTTTACTCTTATGTTTTCCAATGCCCGCGCTGTCTGGAAAAAGTGCCCCTTTTTGATTGCGTAGAGGTCGAGGGGGAGACGGTCAAAGGGAAACCCAAAAAGATTAGCGCCTGCCCCTACTGCCTTATACGGGGACAAGTGGAGGAGATCAGCACACGCAGTAAACGGTTTGAGGCCGTACCAGTACTGGTCAGCTACTTGTGCCAGGAGGGGTGCAAACC
>CAZDSN010000786.1:0-2203 GCA_964507675.1 uncultured Ardenticatenaceae bacterium
CCCCCCCCCCCCCCCCCCCCCCCCCCCCCCCCCCCCCCCCCCCCCCCCCCAGAATAATTAATGGGTGAATGGGTGAATTGGTGAATGGTTAATGGGGGCGGGTTGCCAACCCCACCCTACGGATTGTAACTTGGGCGTAACTTGGAACCAGTATATTGTGCCTGTTCTAACCTGGCAAAAGGTGGAAACTGGCATGGCGCTGCTGCTGCTGACATCGTTCCTCGCGCCTTGCCAGAAATGCCGGCACGAACAGCTTCCCAGATTCCAGGTAAATCCTTTAGTGACGGCGGAAACTCGCTCCTGGCGCCGGCGTTCACTGCACGGAGGCGCGGCCCCCAGGCCCGTAATACCCTATGGCTGTACCCACTTTGCCCTCTATTCAGGCGCAACTGATACCCACGACGCGCCTCAACATTCACGTTTTGTTTAGCGGCCCCAGCGACGGCGAACCCGTCGTTTTTTTGCATGGCAACTTTTCGTCCGCCACATATTGGGAGGAGACGATGCTGGCTTTGCCGGCAGCCTACCGCGGCATTGCTCCCGATTTGCGCGGCTATGGGCAGACGGAAGACCAACTGGTAGACGCCACGCAGGGCATGGGGGATTGGAGCGACGACCTGGCCGCTTTGTTGGCGGCGCTGGAGATTGAGCGGGCGCACCTGGTGGGGTGGTCGCTAGGCGGCGGCGTGCTGTACCGCTTTTTAATTGATCATGCCGATAAAGTGCGCTCGGTGACGCTGGTGTCGCCGGTGTCCCCCTATGGTTTTGGGGGCACAAAAGGGGTAGAAGGGACGCCGTGTTATGCGGATTATGCCGGCAGCGGCGGCGGCGTGGTCAACCCCGAATTTGTGCGCCGCATCAAAGAGGGCGACCGCAGCGCCGACGACCCCAACTCCCCGCGCAACGTCATCAACGCCTTTTACTACAAAGCCCCTTTCCGCGCCGCCCGCGAAGAAGCCTTCCTCAGCGCCGCCCTGCTGGAAAAGATGGGGGATGACCGCTACCCTGGCGACTTCACGCCCTCGGTCAACTGGCCCAACGTGGCCCCCGGCCAATGGGGGCCGATTAACGCCGGCTCGCCCCAATACGTGTTGGCGGACGTCCCCAAACTAATCAGCCTGGCGCACAAACCGCCCATCCTGTGGCTGCGCGGCAGCCATGACCAGATCGTCTCCGATACCTCCTTCTTCGACTTCGGCACACTCGGCCAACTTGGCTTTGTGCCTGGCTGGCCTGGGGCGGACGTTTACCCGCCGCAGCCGATGGTCAGCCAGACCCGCGCCGTGCTGGCGCAGTACGCGGCCAATGGGGGCGAATACAGCGAACACGTCATCGCCGACACCGGTCACAGCCCGCACATCGAAAAACCCGACGCCTTCAACGCCCTCTTCCACGACTTCCTGGCTCGCCACTGACCACTCGCCATGCCTTTCGTACACGCCAACGGGATTCAGATAGAATATGACATTGCCGGCAGCGGGCCGCCGCTGCTGCTGATTGCCGGCCTGGGATACGATCGCTGGATGTGGCACAAGATGGTTCCGGGCCTGGCGCAGCAGTTCCGCGTGATCACCTACGACAACCGCGGCGTGGGCGGCACGGACAAACCCCCCGGCCCCTACACTGCCGGCCTGCTGGCGGATGACGCCGCCGCCCTGCTCACCGCCCTGGGCATTGATCGCGCCGCCGTCATGGGGCATTCCATGGGCGGCTTTGTGGCCCAGGCGTTTGCCTTGAAATACCCACAGCGGCTGACGCGCCTCATCCTGTCCGCCACTAACTTTGGCGGGCCGCGCCACATCCCCATTACGCCCGAAGCCCTGGCCGTGCTGATGGACGTGAGCGGCGATCCATTGGAACGGCTGCGGCGGGGAATTGTGATCAGCACCGCGACCGGCTTCGCCGCCGCCCACCCCGACATCATTGACGAGTGGCTGGCGTATCGCCTGGCGCATCCCATTGATCCCGCCGGGTATCAGGCGCAACTGGCGATTGGTATGGGCCTGTTGGCGGAAGCAGCCGCTTTCGAGCGGCGGCTGCCGCAGGTGCAGGTCCCCACGCTCATTCTTTTTGGCGCAGAGGACAAAGTGGTACCGCCGGCCAATGCCGGCTTGCTGGCGGCGCAGATTGCGGGCAGTCGTGTGGAAATTTTGCCTGACGCCGGGCATTTCTTCCCGCTGGAAACGCCCGCGGCGGCGAATGC
>CAZDSN010000787.1:0-2202 GCA_964507675.1 uncultured Ardenticatenaceae bacterium
CATTAGTGATGGCGCGCCGCGGCTCATGTTGTCTCCTTCGAAAATAGGGGCCAGTGGTCAGAAAATTCGTGCCATTCATGGCAAAAATTACTCATTCTTTATAACAAAGGACAGGCAAACGGTATGAGCAATTTTGATTTCTTTCCCGATTTAGGCGAGTTGTTGCGCGAAGCGCCGGTGGACAGCATTGTCAGCCGTACATTTGTACGCAGCGACCGCGTCAACGGCATCCTGTTTAGCTTTGCTACCGGTCAGGAATTGTCGGAACATACCGCTTCCCATCCGGCCATCTTGCATTTTCTCAGCGGGGAAGCGCAGTTGACATTGGGCGGCCAGGTCATGACCACCAGAGCAGGGTCGTGGGCGCTAATGCCGGCAAATCTCCCCCACTCCATCCTCGCCCACACCCCCGTGACCATGCTGCTGCTGCTGCTCAAAGCATAAACGAGTCTAATTTCCCCACAGCCCATAACCCTGCTGGCGACGGGCTTCACGGCGCGCCTGTTGTTCGTGGATTTCGCGGATGTGGGCGACTTTTTCGGCTATTCCCGCCGCTAACCATTGCTGCCCATTCGCCGCCGTCGCCAGACTGCCTGCCCCGTATGCGCCGGTGGCCGTGTCGTCATCCCAGGGGGGATTGGCCACCAGCGCCCCGCCTTCAATCCAATCCATATAGTAGTTGTCGGTGGCAACGAAATCCGTCTCGTCTACAACGCGATCCATGTGGGTCAGATTGGGGCGCAGGTGCAGGATCATGGCCGTCTCCAGTTCGCCAGCGTGCCCCATCCCCCCCCGCCCGGAGCGCCGCGTGGCCTGCACCACAGGGCCGGCCAGATGCCCGGACGTGTGCAGCCAGGCTGTGGCGCAAAAGACGCGGCGGTGGCGTTCGCCCGCATATTTGACAACGTTGACCAGAAAGGAACAACTGCCGCCGTGCCCGCTCATCAAATAAACGCGGTCAAAGCCTCGCCCCGCCAGCACATCCACCACCGCCAGCCAGAAATCCTCAAAAGCGCGCCCGCCGGTGTTGAGCGTGCCGGCAAAAGAGGCCCGATGCGTACTCACCCCATAAGGGAAAACCGGCAGACAAACGGCCAGATCAGGCGCCGCCGCCGCCGCGCCCTGACCAATGGCTTCAATGATCAGCGTATCTGTAGACAGAGGCAGGTGGAAGCCATGCTGCTCCGTATGGCCGATAGGAATGAGCGCCACTTTGTCACGATCCCTGTCAGCCGGCAGCGCTGCCGGCGGGGGGGCAGCGGCACGCACAGCCAGCCGGCTGGCCTCTAATCCCAGGTCCAGGCCGGGCGGCGTCAGCGCATAAACGCGGGAAAACCCATCGTCGCGCAGGCTGTCCAGCAAATTCGCCGCCAACTGTCCCAACAGTGGCCCGTCCACCGCCAGGCCGCTGCCGCGCCAGCCATACGGCAGCGGCGGCAGCAGGCCCACGCGCGCCGGCTGGCCCAGCGCGCCGGCAGCCTGCGCCAGGTCATAGCCTGCGCCCAACGGCAGCAGCAGCGGCGTATCCCGCGGCAGATCGGCCACCTCCGGCCAGGTTAACGTCTCATACGCAAAGAAAGTGGTGTTCATAGCCAGGAAACCTCCTCATATCGGGAACTGCGACGCGCCGCCGTCAAACATTAGATTGTGTCCATGAACATAAGCAGCGGCGGGCGAAGCCAGCCAGGTAATAACCCGCCCAAACTCCGCCACATCCCCCATGCGCCGCAAGGGAATAGCCGCCGCCATCCGCTCCGCTTCCTCCTCCAGGTCCGTTCCCCGGCTGGCGGCCCGCTCCTGCAACAACTGTACCACCCGTTCCGTCCACGTAAACGTGGGATTAATCGAGTTCACCCGAATGCCCCGTGGCCCCAACTCATTCGCCATAGACTTCAACAGCCCAATGACCGCCAGCCGCAAAGCGTTCGAGAGAATCAAGTTATCTACCGGCTGCCGGATAGATACCGACTCAATCGCCACGATGCTGCCGCTGCCCTGAGCCAGCATGGAAGGCACAACCGCATAAAACAGCCGCACCGCGCTCATCAGCGTCAACTGCGCCGCCGCTTCCCAATCGGATGGCGACAAATCCAGGAAGCGCCCCGGACGAGGTCCCCCCGCATTGGCAATCAGAATGTCAATGCGCCCAAAACGCTCCAGCGTCGTTTGCACCAGCCGCGCCACATCGGCAGGCGCCGTCAC
>CAZDSN010000788.1:0-2201 GCA_964507675.1 uncultured Ardenticatenaceae bacterium
GAACCGTCGCCCCACGCGCCGCCCCGCAGCACGCGCCGGCCGCTGCGCTGGTCTGTCGCGTCATCACCAGGATTATTATATTTATTGCGGCACCACTCCCAGACGTTGCCGCTCAGGTCATACAGTTCCAGGGCGGCATTCCTGCCCGCCGGATACATGCCCACGGCCGTCGTTTGCCGGATGCCGCTTTCCTCTGTATTGGCTTTGGCCGTGTCGAAATCAGGCCCCCAGGGATAAACCCGCGCAGTCATGCCCGCCGGCGGCCAGCGCGCCGCCGCTTCCCACTCGTGCTCGTGGGGCAGCGCGATTTCATACTGCGCCAGGTCTCCAACCAGCGGGCCGCGCGGCAGTTCCCCGGCACGCAGCTTTGCCGTCAACCAGCGGCAAAAAGCGACTGCCTGGTACCAGCTTACGCGCTCGCGGGGATGGTTGGCATACGGAAAGGACAGATCGCCAGACGCCCGTTCGTCGTCTGGAATGCCCGCCCACCATTCCGGCTCATTTCGCTCTGGGGCGTCCAGGAAACATTGGAACTGGGCATTGGTGACCGGATAGCGGGCCAGGCGGTAGGGCCAATCAATCGCCACTTCGCGCCGCTTTTCATCGCTGTATCTTGGGGTCTTTTTCCCAATCACATACTTCCCCGGCGGGAGTTCCTCACTCCAGGCAATGTCCGGCAGCTTCACCCCCTGCCGCAGCACAATTCCCACACCGGGGCGGTCATCCAGCAAACGACCGTCGGGCCACTGCAGTGTCCCCAACACCCGGCCCGCGGCGGCGCGTTCGCCCGCCGGGATTTGCTCTTGCTGCAAGGCTGCCAGCAGCCATCCCTTGATGCGCTGCACAGTCACCGTAAAGCGGTAGCCCGGCTCCTGTGGGCGGGTATGCCGCATGAACTCCGTTTCGCGCAGCGCCTGCCCGGCTAAAGCCGCCAGGGCCGCCTGCGCCAACGTGATGTCATTTCCGGCGGCGGCGGGCAGCAGCCAGTCCACCAGTTCAGCCACGTTTGTGGGCGTGCTTTTTTGCTGCCCGGCCGCCAGCAGGAACACTTCGCGCCACCAGTCCGGGTCGCGCTTGACGCGCGTCGCCAGCGCCTCGCCCGGGTTGGCTTCTTTCCAGATGTGCAGCGCCGCCAGGTATTCCTGAAAGGTGCGGTGGGGGAAGGTGTAGGTAAAGCGGTCGCGCGCTTGCAGCAGCCCGGCGCGGAACTGGACGTAATCGGTCACCTTTATTGCCTGGTCGTAACCGCCCAGCGCCCCTTGCAGCGTCTCCCACAGCATGTCGCGCGTGATGTCCGCGGCGCGCTCTTCGCGCTGCGCCGCCTGCTCCTGCTGTTCGTGCGCCTGAAAAGCGACCTGCGCCAGCGCCCCTTTTAAGGTTTCCGTGCGCACGCCCAACTGCATGATCAGGCCCGGCTCGCGCCGCCGTTCGCCAGCCACGTCCCGCTCAATCCGGTTCTCCCAATGCGCCAGCAGCAGGTTCACGGCGCGTTCGTACAGGTCGGCGCGGTCTTCGGGCAGCGTCCCGTCGCGCCCATGCACCTGGGCCATCAACGTCAGCAGCAGCGGGTATTGCGCCAGTTCGCGCAGATGGGGCCACTGCTGGCTGGCCTGATATAACCGCTCCGCTTCCCGCCGGCAGCGGTCATTGTCCCACCCCTTCAACGGCCCGGTGATCTGGTACCAGGTTTGCGTAAACTGCCGAATCTGTTCGGGGGCAAACAAAGCCAGGTCTACCACGGGGAAATCCGCCTCGGGCAGCCGCCAGGCGTCGCCCCGCTTGTAAGCATATTCGCGGCAGGTGACCACCACCTTGCAGTGCGGCAGAGGAGCGACAAAGTCGGCAATCGCTTCCTTAATCAGCGACCGCCGCGCATCCTCGTCGCTTTCGCGCACCTCGTCCAGTCCATCGAACAGAATCAAGCCGCCGGCTTCGGTCAGAATGTGCTTCAGTTCGGGCAGGGCTTCCTGGCAACCCCACTGCGGCAGCAGCGTTTTTTCCAGGTAGTCCCATACCAGTCCCCCCTTTTTGCCCGGCGGCAGGCGATCGGGCAGGGCGGCGGCAAAGTGGCGCAAAATGATGCGCAGCGGCAGCGGGCCCGCCGTGTCGGGCCAGCCAGGGAGGGGGGCGGCGTTTTGCCCCAGGCGGCGGCGGGCCATTTGCGCCGCCAGGTAGTTGACCAGGGTGCTTTTGCCGCCGCC
>CAZDSN010000789.1:0-2193 GCA_964507675.1 uncultured Ardenticatenaceae bacterium
GATGATTCACACTTTTGTGCCTGAAGGCGTACCCCACCTGGGGGAGAAGCGTGACCCGTTCCCACAGCCGCCGCCCGCGCCGCCAGGCGTGTTCCGGCTGCGGCAGCGGGTGTTGTGGCGCGACCTGGACCCGGCGCAGCATGTGAACAATGCCAATTATGTGGCGTTTACGGAAGATGCCGGCATTCAAATCCTCTACGCTTACGGCTGGTCTATGGATCGTATGACCGCCGCCGGTTTTGGCATCGTCGCCCGCGAATACCGGATCGAATATTTGCTGCCCGCCCGGCTCAACGATGAACTGGAAATTGCTACCTGGATTTCAGACGTGCGGCGAGCCTCCGCCGTACGCCATTATACTATCACCCGCGTCACGGATGGCGTTTTGCTGGCGCGGGCGCGCGCATTATGGGTATGGATTGATCTGAAGACAGGGCAGCCTATGCGCATTCCGCCATCATTTGCCGCCGACTTTACGGCCAACGTGGCCGGGGATACGGCTTAGTACAGGATTGCACAAGTACGTTCCGTGAACCGGCTAAAGCCTCGACTCCGGAGTGGACGCTTTAGCGGGTTCTGGAAAGCAGAACAAATTTATGCAACAGTGTACTTAGGAATCCACTTCTGAGGGGGACATTTGTCACCCGGGCAGGTGACATTAGTCGGGTTGTCGCTCCATGTAGATTTGCATACAATTTTGACGGTTTAGACCAAATTTCTTGATAGGAGAAGTTTCAATGGTTGCTGACACTATCGCGAAAACCTGGCTGTCGCTGGCAGATGCCGCCGCGCGCCTGGGCGTCCACCCGGCCACCCTGCGGCGGTGGGCGGATCAGGCGGAGTTCCCCGTCATGCTGACGCCTGGCGGGCATCGTCGCTTTGCTCTGGCCGACATTGACCGCTTCATTGTGCACCAACGCCAGGTGGCGCGGCCTCCATCCAGCCTGGAACATGTGCTGGCGGAGAAAGCCCTCAGCCACACACGCGCAGAAATCATGGGTTTGCGCGAGGCGCAATGGTTGGTGACAGTTGACGAACAAGACCGCGAGCGCAAACGGCGGCTGGGTCGCCGCCTGCTGGGGCTGCTGCTGCAATATGTGTCCATCGAAAACGGGGATGATGCCGGCAGCAGCAGCATTCTGGCAGAGGTGCGCGCCGTGGCCGACGAATATGCCAATACTGCGTTAAGTTCGGGACTGCCGCTGACGGCGGCCTTGCAGGCCACCATGTTCTTCCGCGAAGCCTTAATGGAAGTAGCCATTGATTTGCCAGACCACGTCAAGGTGCGTCCTGATACCCGAAAAAAACTGCTGCGGCGCATCAATGCCGTGCTAAACATCATTCAACTGGCTGTGGCTGAGGCTTACACCTGAGCCGCCGTGGGACGAAACACTATCTATGTCACTCACCCTTTACCTCCCCTTTATCTCTTCCGCCGTCATGCTGGTATTCACGGTTTTCGTGTTACAGCGATTTTTTGTGCGCCGCAAGCTGCACTTCCTCTTTTGGGGAATTGGGCTGGCACTGTTTGGCGTAGGCAGCTTTGCCGAAGCGTATCTGGCTCTGGCCTGGAACAAATGGGTTTTCTTCTTGTGGTATTTCTGCGGGGCCGTCTTGAACGCGGCCTGGATTGGGCATGGCACGGCGTATCTGCTTGTGCGCAAGAAATGGGTGCACACCCTCACGGCCATCCTGCTCCTGAGCAGCCTGGGGGCGTTGGCATTGATGCTGCAAACGATGCCCCGCCTGGATGTGACCCAATTTACCACGACCCTGCCCATTAGTGAGCAGTACCGGTATATTATGCCGGCAGTCAGCGATGGCGGCATCGTGCGCCTTACTACCCCCTTCTTTAACATCTACGGCGTCATCACCCTGGTTGGCGGCGCGTTGTGGTCTGCCTATCTCTTCTGGCGCAAGCGCGTTTTACCCAACCGCGTCATTGCCAACGTCCTCATCGCTGCCGGCGCGCTTTCCGTTGCCCTGGCCGGCGTACTCACCCGATTTGGGTACGGCTCGCTGCTCTATCTCAGCGAACTGATTGCCGCCACCCTCATGTTTGCTGGCTTCCTCACGGCAGCCCGCCCCGAAACACGCGCCCAAAACACAGAGCCAGCGCGCGCCCGCGTTTGAGGACACCTCTTTTGAGGACACCCTCTTTTGAGGACACCCTCTTTTGAGGACACCCTCTTT
>CAZDSN010000790.1:0-2193 GCA_964507675.1 uncultured Ardenticatenaceae bacterium
CTTCCCGAGAATGGGGAGCCTGGCAATCCACGGAGGATGAACATGTCCGATCCAACCACTCAACCAACTGGTACGCCTGAAATCCTGCCTCGTCCAGACTTCCATTTCCCGGGAGAGGTAGGACGTACGTACCTGGAGTCAGATCCTGCGCAATTCCCGCAGCCGATAAAGGCGCCCGAAGGCGCACCGAACGTGGCATTGATTCTGTTGGATGATGTTGGCTTCGGCCAGTTCAGCACCTTCGGCGGCGGTGTGCCCTCCCCCACGATGGATCGCCTGGCCGAGGAGGGCATTCGTTTCAACCGCTTCCACACCACCGCGCTCTGCAGTCCGACCAGGGCCGCCCTCATCACCGGGCGCAATCACCACTCCACCTCCTTTGCCGGAGATTGGGTGACGACCATTGAGACGCTGCACGAGACGGCCATGATAGTAACCGCGCATCCGGCAGCCGCGCCGCTCTACCTGTTTTGTGATGGGGGTAAGGTGTGGCCGGAAGCGGATTGGTACTGGTATGAGGATTTCTTCCTCAGTGTGGAAGAGTATCGCGGCTTTAGCGACGTGACCGATGACCATTTCTACCCAGGCACGTTTGAAATCCTTTTGCAGCCGGGGCAGTCAGCCACGATTATTGCCAGCACAGAAGCTGCGCCCAACCTGAATGGAGATGCAGCCCTGGCTGCGCGGCAGGCGTACGAAGCCGCGCTCTGCCGGCAGGCGGCAGCCAATGACGACCCCGCCTGGCGGCAGTTGGTCTTAGCCGCCGGCCAGTTCATTGTGCGCCGCGCCGCCCCTGGCGACGCCGATGGCTGCTCCGTTATCGCTGGCTACCCCTGGTTCAGCGATTGGGGGCGGGACACCATGATTGCCCTGCCTGGACTGACGCTGACCACCGGGCGGGCTGCTGACGCCGCCAAAATTTTGCGCACCTTTGCCCGGTTTGTAGATCAGGGAATGCTGCCCAATCGCTTTCCTGATGCCGGTGAACTGCCCGAATACAATACCGTTGACGCCACCCTGTGGTATTTTGAAGCGATTCGCGCTTATGTGACCGCTACGGACGACCTGGGCCTGGTGCGTGATTTGTACCCTGTGCTGGCTGATATCATTGCCTGGCATCAGCGGGGCACGCGCTACCAGATTCACATAGACGCCGCGGATGGGCTGCTGTATGCGGGTGAAGAAGGCGTCCAATTGACCTGGATGGATGCAAAGGTAGAGAATTGGGTGGTGACGCCGCGCATCGGCAAACCGGTAGAAATTAACGCTCTCTGGTACAATGCGCTGCGGGTGATGGCCGATCTATGCCGCCGCCTGGGGTTGGACGCCACCCCTTACGACGCCCAGGCTGACCGCGTCTGCGCCAGCTTTGCCCGTTTTTGGGACAGCGCCAACGGCTGTTGTTACGATCTCATAGACGGTCCCAATGGATCAGACAGCGCCTTGCGTCCCAACCAACTGCTGGCGGTCTCCCTGCCGCACAGCCCGCTGCCGGCAGTGCAGCAAAAAGCGGTTGTAGACGCCTGCGCCCGCCATTTGCTGACTTCGCACGGCTTACGCAGCCTGGCCCCCACGTCTGCGGACTACAAAGGGCATTACGGCGGCGACCAGTACGCCCGCGACGGCGCGTATCACCAGGGCACAGTGTGGAGCTGGCTGATTGGCCCCTTTGTCAGCGCCCACCTGCGCGTCTATGGCGATCCCGATCAGGCGCTGGCTTATTTGCAGCCGCTGCTGCGCCATTTATCGGATCACGGCGTGGGCAGCATCAGCGAAATTTTTGACGGCGATCCGCCGTTCACGCCCCGCGGCTGTCCGGCGCAGGCGTGGGGTGTGGCCGAACTATTGCGCGTCTGGCAGGAATGCCGGCGCGCCCAAACGGAACAGTAAGATGAGTGATTCCAGGTGGGAAAACATGGATCAGATGGCTGGCGGCGGGTCTCCGATCAGCGTGATGCGTAAACAACCCTTTGTCTCCATACAGCCGCCGCAGCTTTCGTCTCAGGCCGAATGGACGCTCATTGGCTTGCTGGTCGTCTTTGCGTTGGTTCTTATCATCTTTTTCTGGCGTCGTACTCGTGCCAGGAAGGGGTAATGGTGGGCGAGGGCGCGCAGCGCCCTCGCCCTCTCCGAAAAGCCCCCTTCCCCCCTGGGGGAAGGGGGTTGGGGGATGGGGGATTTCCCTCCCCCTTA